>NZ_JBNFOL010000023.1:0-62892 GCF_057364765.1 Brevibacterium sp. LAARM3_SD1
ATAACCTCGCGCGAGGTATCTGGGCCGCCGTCAGGTAGCAATTAGTGGTCAGAAGCTCGGGAGGACGGAGCCGTCGGCCCACTTCTTCTCGATGAACTTCTTCACCTCGGGGGAGTGGAGCAGCTCGTCGAGCTTCTTGATGTTCTCGTCGTCCTTGTTCTCCGTGCGCACGGCGAGGAAGTTGCCGTACGGGTTGTCCTCGGCCTTCTCGAGCAGGATGCCGTCCTTGGCCGGGTTCAGTCCGGCCTCCAGGGCGTTGTTGCCGTTGATCACCGAAGCATCGACGTCCTCGAGGGTGCGAGCCAGCTGCGCGGCGTCAGCCTCGACGAACTTCACGTTCTTCGGGTTGTCCTCGACGTCGGAGAGCTTCGCGTCGACCGCGTCCACGCCGTCCTTGAGGGTGATGAGCTTCGCGTCTTCGAGCATCTTCAGCGCACGACCCTGGTTCGACGGATCGTTGTTGATGCCGATCTTCGCGTTCTTCGGGATGTCGCCCACGTCCTTGATGTCCTTCGAGAACAGCGCGAAGGGCTCGAGGTTGATGGGCTTGAACCCGGTGATCTCGTAACCCTGGCCCTCGACCTCGGAATCGAGGTACGGCTTGTGCTGGAAGTAGTTCGCGTCATGTCGCCATCGTTGAGCGCCTTGTTCGGCAGGGTGTAGTCGGTGTACTCGGTGACCTCGATGTCGAGGCCTGCATCCTCGGCGAGGTTCTCATCCACGTAGCGCAGGATGTCGCCCTGCGGCACCGGGGTCGCACCCACGGTGAGCTTCGTGATGTCGCCGTCCTTCTCACCGACGGAATCGGTGCCGCCGCCGACGAGTCCGCAGCCCGAGAGCAGCAGAGTCGCGCTGGTCGCGATCGCAATGAGCTTGGTCTTCATGGTTCTCCTTGAGATGTGTGTTGTGTGGTGAAGAGTGCAGTTGAGGTGGGAGTCGCCGAGGCGGCTCAGCGGTGGTCGACCGCGCGGGCCAGCCGATCGCCGATGAACTGGATGATCGTGACGATGAGGACGAGGACGATGATGCAGGCAATCATCGTGTCCGCCTGGTAGCGCTGATAGCCGTAGGAGATCGCCAGAGCACCCAGACCTCCGCCGCCCACGGCACCGGCCATCGCGGTGTAGGACACCAACGTCACCGAGGTGACCGTGGCGGCTCCGATGAGACCGGGCAGCGCTTCGGGGACGTAGACCTGGCGGATGACCTGCCCGTTCGAGGCTCCCATCATCAGGGCGGCTTCGATCTTGCCCTCGGAGACCTCGCGCAGCGAGTTCTCGACCAGACGGGCATAGAAGGGGATCGCGCCGATCGTCAGCGACACCACGGTCGCCTGCCAGCCCAGCGCCGAACCGACGACGAATCGGGCGAAGGGGATGAGGGCGATGATGAGGATGATGAAAGGGATCGAGCGCGTGATGTCGACGATGAAGGACAGCACCCGGTAGACGACCGGGTTCGAGTTCAGCCCGCCTCTCGATGCGGTGAACAGCCAGATGCCCAAGGGCAGTCCGAAGAGGACGGCAAGTCCGGTCGACCAGGCCGTCATGAGCAGAGTCTCGATGGTGGCCGGCCACATCTGATCGGTGATCGCCGGGTTGTCGAACCATGTGGGATCGTTCATCAGGCAGCCTCCTCCGCATAGATTCCATCTGCTTTCAGGGTGCTGATCAGCTCTTTCGCCTGTTCGGCCGTGTCAACGGAGAACCGCAGTCGACCGACCTGACGGCCTTCGATCGTCTCCACGGCTCCGGCGAGGATCGCCTCGGCGCTCGCTCCGGCATTCCGCGCGGCGGTGAGCACGGTGGGCAGGTCCGTTCCCGCCAGGGACACCTCGACGAGGCGGCTCGCCCCGTCATCGATGCTGACCGGCGGCAGAGGGACGAGATCCTTGGCCAGGACCGATCCGGGTTCGGCGATGACCTCGGCGAGTTTCCCGGTCTTGGCCACACGGCCGTCGGCGAGCAGCGTCACGGAGTCGCAGATCTCGCGGATGACGGACATCTCGTGCGTGATGATGAGGACGGTGATGCCCAGGCGGTCGCGCAGCGAGCGGATGAGACCGAGGATCTGATCCGTCGTCGTCGAATCCAGCGCCGAGGTGGGCTCATCGCACAGCAGCACCTTCGGTTCGGCGGCCAGGGCGCGGGCGATGCCGACGCGCTGCTTCTGCCCGCCCGAGAGCTGGGAGGGGTAGTTGTCGACGCGGTCGCCGAGGCCGACGAACTCGAGGAGCTCACGGGCCTTGGCCAGACGTTCGGCCTTAGGCGCACCGGCGATCTTGAGCGGGTGGGCGACGTTCTTCAGCGCCGTGCTCGAGTCGAGGAGGTTGACGTGCTGGAAGACCATGCCGATGCTGCGGCGGGCCTCGCGCAGTCCGGAACCGGACTGGTTCGTGAGGTCGACTCCGTTGATCGACACCGTCCCGGAGGTGGGGGACTCGAGTCCGGTCAGGCAACGGATGAGCGTGGACTTGCCGGCGCCGGAGCGGCCGACGATGCCGTGGATCTCTCCGGCCGGGACCGAGAGGTCGATCTCCTCCAGGGCGACGGTCTCTCCGAACACCTTCCGCAGTGCGCGCAGTTCGATCACAGACGCCTCCTCGTGTGGTTGACGAATGCCGCGCACGGTGGTGGACGGCAGAAAAATGGGGATGGGTCGGTCTACGGTCCAGTAGGGCCGACGATTCAGGATGACAAGGAAGCGCCTCGGCGCCGTCACGGGATGTCATAAAAGGACGCATTGGCGGCCCATCGTGACGAAGGACTCACTGCGCAGGCCCGTCTGACCTCCTCGACGGCCGAGATGACGAGACGGTGAACGGCGGTCGAAGTCGGGGCAGAATCCAGCAGCATTTTCCTCCGACGTAACCCCATGTCCATGTCCGGGGCGTACCTGTGAATGATCGACAGGTCCGCCTGTCCGGAGTATCGGGCAAGCGGCTGAGCTCCACGAGGGGACCGGTGAATGCACGAGCAGACGACGAGGATCGCAGCGATCGTTCCTTGCCACAACGAGGAGATCACCGTCGCGAAGGTCGTCGGCGACCTCAAGGCCGCAGTGCCGGGAATCACGGTCTACGTCTATGACAACTGCTCGAGCGACAGGACCGCGCAGTGCGCCGCGGAGGCCGGGGCCATCGTGCGCAAGGAGAATGTGCCGGGCAAGGGCAACGTCGTGCGTCGGGCCTTCGCCGATATCGATGCCGACATCTACGTGATGATCGACGGCGACGACACCTACGAGGCCGCTCACCTGCCCGAGATGATCGATACCCTCATCTCCGGCCCGTACGACCATGTGCTCGGGGTGCGGCAGGACAATCAGGAGACGACGTCGTACCGGCCCGGCCACGAAGCCGGGAACAAGATGTTCAACCGGCTGACCGGGTGGCTCTTCGGTTCGCAGGTCTCCGACATGCTCTCCGGCTACCGCGTGTTCTCCCGCCGCTTCGTCAAGTCGTTCCCCGCGATCAGCCGGCGGTTCGAGATCGAGACCGAGCTGACCGTGCACACGATGTCCCTGCGTCTTCCCACCACCGAGGTGGCCGTGGACTTCCGTGACCGACCCGACGGAAGCGAGTCGAAGCTGTCGACCTTCAAAGACGGGTTCCGCATTCTCAGGCTGATCTCCGCCCTCGTTCGGCACGAGCGCCCGCGGCTTTTCTACGGCACCCTCACCTTTGTGCTCGCGGCACTGTCCCTGGTGTTCGGAATTCCCGTCGTGTGGGAGTTCTGGCAGACCGGACTCGTGCCCAGGTTCCCCACGGCGATCCTCGCCGCCGCGCTCATGGGACTGGCGTTCCTGCTCGGCAGCGTCGGACTGACCTTGGACGGACTGCGCCGTGCCCGGCGCGAGACTTCACGGCTGGCGTATCTCGGCCTGCCCGCCGTCACCGGCCGCCCCGTGATCCAACGGCAGACCCCGGGGCAGAATGCTCCCGGCGGTGAGGTCGCTGCTTCGACAGCGGGGATCTACGTTGATGCGGCACGGGTGAAGCCGAGCCAGCAGGTGCGGGCCCGCTTCGCTTCATGACCGAACCGCAACCGACGAATTCTGGCCCGGATGCGGTTCCATCTGACTCACCGATGCCGGACACGACGCCGCAGACTCCGCCCTCTCGATCCACGGGCGTCAAGGTGCGTGCTCTGCTGAAGCGACCTCTGCTGTGGGATCTGCTGCTCGGGGTCCTCACCGCGATCTGGTCGGCGATCTTCCTGCGTCTGTTCTGGCCGGGCCGGGTCAACGTCGACATCGCCAACCAGTACCTTCAGGCCACTGGAGAGATTCCGTACTCCGATTGGCATCCGCCGGTGATGAGCGCGGTGTGGGGAATTCTCATCGACATCACCGGAGACCCGGGAAGCCTGCTCCTGCTGCAGGTCGGTCTGCTGGCCGCGGCGCGTGGGGGATCGGTGTGCTCGTCCACAGGTCCGGGGCGCCTAAGTGGGTGTCGCTCCTGGGACCGACCATCATGGTCACGCCCTGGGTCGTGTCCCAGATGACGACGCTGTGGAAGGACACCCAGATGGCCGTGGCCATCCTGCTGGCTGTCGTCCTCGTCATGATCACCCGCTTCGTCCCGAAGGCGTGGCTGCTGTGGCTTCCGGCGCTGGTCCTCCTGGTCTACGCGGTGGGAGTCCGGAAGAACGCGGTGTTCGCGGTCGTGCCGATCGCCGTGTACGGCGGATGGTGCTTGGTGCATCTGTGGCGGCACCGTCGCGGACGAGCTGGAGACTCAGCCACGTGCACGGGCTCCGCGTCACTTGTGAGTTCGGAGCCGCCGGCAGCCTCCGCGAAGCGGGGACGCCCAATTCTGCTGACGGCGGCCGCATCGCTGATCGTGCTCGTGGCCATCGGCGGAGGCGTGAAGGTCACCGATGCGGTCATCGACTCGCAGCTGGGAGTGACGAAGACCGGTCAGATCTCACAGATCTTCCTCGACGATGTGATGTTCTCCGTCCCCGACGCCGAACTCAAGAAGTCCGGGGCCCCGAAGGAACTCACCGACCACATCAGCTCGGCCCGCGAGAAATGCCTGGAGAAGGGCGAGATCTGGGACTCGTACTGGAACTGCTACGGCAAAGGCGAAAGCGGAGAGGATTTCTCCCCGATCGCCCACCAGGACGCGCTCAAGCAGCTGTGGCTCGACCACGTCATCACTCACCCGCTGCGGTACGCCGAATACCGGGCAGCTGTGTTCTCCTATTATTTCTTCACCTCCGGGGTCGAGTACTGGCCTGCTGAGTGGAATGGCAAAGCGTCGGATGTCGGCATCGAGCAGGGTGATCCCAAAGCCGACTACATCATGCGCCCGTATGTCGAGGACTTCGCGCTCGGCACATTCCCGATGCTGTTCGCCCCCTGGTTCTGGACTCTGACAGCAGTGGTGCTGCTCGGCCTTGCCTATCGAGCGCATCGGCGCGGTCACGGGGGACCGGTCCGCAAGCGATCCTTCTGGCCCGAGATCACGACCTTGGCCGCCTCGGCGCTGTGCTACGTATTCGGATACTTCCCGATCGTGCCGGAGCACCATTTCCGGTACACGTTCTGGCCGGCACTGGGACTGACCATGGCCGTCGTGCTTGCGATCGCCATGTGGCGTCGCCCGGATCGGGACGCGGCCACCCGCCCGAGCGCGGCTTCCAGCAAGTCCGAATCCTAGGGCCATAGACTGGTGCCAGCTATGAAAGAGTCATTTTCGGACCGTCTCCGGCGCCTGGCGGTGGAAGCCTTCAAGTTCCTCACCGTCGGCGGGCTCGGCTATATCGTCGACGTCGGCCTGTCGAACCTGCTGGCCTACGGGGTCGGTCCGATCCCCGCCCTCCTCGAGGGCAGCCCGATCAAGTCGAAGATCGTCTCGACGATTCTGTCGATGATCGTCGTGTGGATCGGCAACAAGCTCTGGACCTACGGCGACCGGACCACGAACTCGAACATGCGCGGCATCGTCCTGTTCGTCGCTGTCAATCTCGCCGGCATGATCATCACCGTCATCCCGCTCGGCGTAACCTGGTATCTGCTCGATATGCGCGACCAGCTCACCTACAACCTGTCGACGAATGTCATCGGCATCGGGTTGGCGATGATCTTCCGCTTCTACGCCTACCGCACGTGGGTCTTCAAAGACGAATCACCCCACGCCGAGGTGGTCGTGCCCATGGAGGAATCGAGCCGAGTCCCCGACGACCGGAGCTGAGAACCGCGGCCCCATGCACTGCTGGCTGAGATTGTCGCGCCGCCGCTCGGGCTGATTGCAACCGCAAAACTGCCGCTAGATGGGGTAGATGGTCACACCTGCCATAGGATTCTGTGTCCATTTCGCCCACTTGAGAGGCGATGTGGTCTAGCGGGGTGGTCGTCAGCCGGTGCCGCGGAGCTTGCGGTAGGCGCTGATGACGGGTGCTGGGGTGACGGTGCGCAGCTCGGCCCGGATCAGCATCCGCTTCTGCTTGAACATCGCCGACCGACGGTTGGGCAGTTGACCGGCCCGTGCTCGGGTGGCCAGCAGCCCGAGGTCGCGACGCAGCTGCCCATCCACGGGATGGAAGTAGTTCTCAGCCAGCCATTCCGGGTCAGGGAACCCGATTGTTCCGGCAGCGACATCGGTCAATGTGCCGGTGGCACCCGATCCTTCGAAGACCTCATTGAGCAGCTCGGAGTCGAAGCCGAAGTCCGAGACGAGCAGAGTCGGAATGCCGCGATCGATGGATTCGAGCGCCGCCGTCGACGACACGGTGACCAAAGCAGAGCCGTCGGTGAGGAAATCGCTGAGGGGACCAAAGCCCAACTCGATGCGTGCGGCACCGGGGACTCCTCGGGTGCGGAAGTCCTCGAGGATCTCGAAGTAGGAATGCTGCTCATGATGGGTCTCGAACTCACCGGGACGCGAGCGCATCTTGATGATCGCCGTCGACTCCGGGTGCCGCTCGGCGAATTCGGCCAGGGCTGCGATGATCGCTTCGCGGCCGGTACGTTCGACCGGGACCTTCGCCTGCGGAGCGAAGACGAGGGTGCGCGGGACCGCCTCGGTGCCGGAGTTCGTCAGCTGTGGAATGCCCTCCGAACGCAGCATCGGCAGGCGCGCCAACAACACTTCGCAAGGCACCTGCGACTTGGTGCTCGCCTCTGTGTAGGCGGTCACCTCGGCGGAGGAATGGGCGATGAACGCATCCATCATCCGGCGATAATTCATCCCCTTGCCGCTGGCCGGCAGGCCCATCCCGGGCAGCCCCGAGACCAACGCCGGCCGGTCGGTGCGGCTGTGCGCAGTGAGGAAGACCTGGGCGACGATCGGACCGGTGGCGGCACCGAGGACGATATCGGGGGAGTGATCGGCGATGACCTGCGCGAGGTCGGACCGGGCGATGACGGGGACCTCGCGGTGCTCCCAATCAGTGCCGGCGACGGCACTGTCGATCTGCTCATCGGTCGGCAGGATCGGGTTGTCGACGAGAAACACGCGCCCCTCAACGTCGGGCAGACTGGAGAGCAGCTGGGTCGCCCATTTGAGGTAGGACTCGCTGTCGGAGACCGAGAGGATGCGGATCGGGGCGAGCCCGGCCGATCGCCGAGGCGGCAGCACCGGGCCGTCCGGATAGTTCGACTGTGCGGACGGCCCGTCCGCGCGGGTGCGCTCCGTCAGATGAGAGGGCCGCGGTGGCGCGTCGGAGTGCGACGGGGGCAGCATCGGCCCGCTGTAGTGGGGATCGCCTGGTTCAGGAATCGTCATCTGCCTTGACCGACTGGGCGTTGAGGGACTTTCGCAGACTATCGGGTGAAGCACCGGTCCACCACTTCGCGGGGATCTCGGTGACGTCGATCGTCACGTCCGGATTGAGCACGGCCAGGGACACCGCAGCGGTCGACGGCAGGCTGCGGATCGTCGAATCCGGCGGCAGGTTGATCAGACGCAGCTCGATCGGCAGGCCGAGGTGCTTGATCCGCACCCGGTCATCACGGCCGAGGTCGGCCAGGAACTCCTCGGTTTCACGCCGATGCGGGTAGTACGTGATCGATCCGTGAGTGTCGATGATGTCGTCGACCCAGGCCCGGTAGGCGAAGGCGTCGATGAGTCCGTCGGCGGCCAGGGACGAACCGATGACCGGATTGTCCCGTGGGTGGCTGCCGCCGGTGGGCAGGGTCTGGAGGTGCTCGAACCGGTGGCGGGTGATTTCGCCACCGGACTTGAGGAACGCCTTGCGCAGCGGCTTCGCCACCGGCAGGGCAGTGTGCCAGCGCAGCTTGCCGACAGTCGCCAGGTGGCGAAGCCGGTCTGCGACGTGTGCGGCCATGACCGTGCGCGAAGCCTTGAGCTTCTGCCGGGGCCGGACGAGGGGACCGCGCTTGGCGGCGAGGATCTCGATCGCCGAATAGGTGGCCAGACCGTCGTCGAGGATGACGACCTCGGGCATGCGGCGCTCGAGATACGCAAGCGACAAGGCCTTGTGGACCTCACCCGAACAGGTATCGCCGAGGTAGATCCGATCGAAGGTGTTCTTGCGCAGCAGTCCCGGCTTCGCCCCGTCACGTTCGAGACGGACGTTCGTCGGCAGCCAGGCCGGGTCGAAGGCGTCGAGGAAGGACGTCATTCCCTTCGCGCTCGCCCGGGCGCGAATGAGCAGATCCTCCGTCGGCTCGTGGGATTCGAGTGCAGAGAGGAACTGCAGCGGGGATTCGACGAAGGCCACCGAAGCCATCCTGGTGCCCTTCTTCCCCGCGCCGCTCTTGCCGGCACCGGTCTTGACCGCCTCGTCCTTGACGGCCGAGTCACTCGACTTCTTGGCCTTCTTCGAGTTCGCCTTCGTCTTCTCAGCCATCAGCAATTCAGCCATTCTTTCTCAGCTTCGATGGATCGATGGTGATGCCGTAGTCCTTGAGCACGTGTTGGGTGCGCTTCGCCTTCGAGATCACCCGCTGCTTGGCGGCACTCAGGGTCTTCCTGTGCAGGGGGATCTCCTGTTGACCGGGCAGGTCGAGCTTGGTCAGGCGTTTGCGCTTGAAGTACTTCATATCGGGACCGCCCACAGCACCTGCGAGGAACTCGATCGCGTTCTGCCGCAGATAGGAGGCCGAGTCCGACTGCATGCAGTAGGTGACGGCATCGATGAGCGGATTGAGATCCTTCGTCGCACCGACTTGAGCATCGGCACCCGCCGCCCCCGACCCGGAAGACTCACGGGACTGCGGCCCCGCCTCGGCGAGGTCACCCGGCAGGGAATACCGACCCGAGTGGAGGGCATCGACGATGGTCAGCGGGATGCGGTTGCTGTTCTGGTACGGAGCGAGCGCGGCCAGCAGCTTCGTGGTCCCGACGGCCGCGGTCTCACACCCGTAGAGGCCCTTCGCGGTCGCCAGGCCCGTCGAGAAGCAGGAGACGACGAGCTCGGGTCGGGTGGCGGAGACGACGATCTCGGCCAGCAGCGGCACGTCGGCGAGGACGAAGTCGAGGCCGAGCTCCTCGCAGCGCCGACGCAGCGGACCGGTCGTCGTCCGCGCCGAGGTGGGATGCGGTTTGAAGATCACCGTCGTCAGACCCGCGGCCTTGACCACATCGAGCATCTGCAGATGCAGATCGAGCTCCTCCTCGGCCGTGATGAGGTCGAGCTGCGCAAGGTACTGACCGAGCACGAGCGCACTGCCCTCGATCGGCGCATCGAGGTGGGCGTCCGCCAGCTCATCGGCCACCTCTGTGGTCATCTCGTCGATGACTCCGGCGAGATCGGCGGTCGGCAGCACCACCCGGTTCGGGTTGTGTTCGGCGAGCTGACGTGGGGTGATGCCGGGCAGCAGATCCGTAAAGCAGATCGACTTCAGGCGCTGCCACTGTGGCAGGGTGAGCGGATTGCGGATCGGCCCGTAGCTCATCAGCCCGTCGGAATGGACGCTGATATCGGCGGTGGAGAAGATCTGCGTGAGCGCCCCGGCAGGATGGCTGGGCAGGGACTCGACGATGAGCTCGAGCTCCTCGTCATCGGCGATGTCCCACTCCCGGCGCAGGGCACGTTCCATGATCGGGGCGCGCTCGCCGGAGATGCCGAAGGCCTTCGGATGGTTGGGCCAGATCGTGGCATTCCAATCCACGACCGCATCGAAATCGGCGAGCAGTCCGGTCGACCCGGGCATCGCATCGGCGGCCGGGGTGAGCTCGGGGGCGAAGGAATTGTTCGCCACGACGAGGATGCGACGCTCATTCGCCTCGCCGAGGCGGCCCGCCCGGATGAGGGCGGAGATGTTCGCGAGCTGGTACTGGGTGGAGATCTCGATGATCTGCGTCATCAGCGGGCCCTCCTGACGATCGGTTCGATCACGGGCAGTCGGCGTTCGCCGTAGTTCGTCAGCGCGAGGTCGATGACGTCGTTGCTGATGTTCTTCAAGGTATTCACGGCACCGAGGTTGAGCTGCTCGCGCACTGTCCGCGACATCGACGATCCCCGGTTGAAGATCTGGAAGTAGAGGATGGAGAGGAAGTTGCGCACGGCCTTCTGTTCGAAGCGGCGGAACTCCGGGTTCGCCTCGAGCATCGCGAAGACCGACCGGAAGGCGGGGATGAAGTCGAGTTGGCGTTCGTCGAAGATCGCCGTCAACGAGGTGGTGCTGCCCTTCCGGTAGCACAGACCCGCTGTGTCGACGACGGCGAAGGAATCGGCCTCGAGATGGTGGCGCCACGTCCAGGGGCGGTCCTCGCAGGTGCGCAGCAGAGGGTTGAATTCGAGCAGTCCGCGATCGGCCATGGACCGGGAGTAGATGCCCGTCCAGCATTCCGGGAAGTCGACCATCGTCGAGGCGTCGTGGGGCAGGATGTGGTCCCGTGGGTTGAGCGCCGTGTTGTGTTTCGCGCATGGTGCGCGGCGCAGCTTCCGATTGAAGCCGTTGACGATGAGATAGTTCGTCTTCACGAAGTCGACGCCGAGTCCGGTGATGGCGTCGGTGAGTGAGCGCAGGTGGCCCGGGGCGTACCAGTCGTCGGCATCGAGGTAGGTGATGTTCGCACCGGTCGAGGCCTCGAGGGCTGCATTGCGGGCGGTGGAGACCCCACGTGATTCGGCGTTGTGGATCTCGATGAGATTGAGCCGATCGGAATAGTCGGCGATCACCCCGGCCGTGTCATCGGTCGAACCGTCGTTGACGACGATGACCTCGAGTTCGTTGGCGGCGAAGTTCTGGTTGACCAGACCCTTGAGGCTTCCGCCGATCGTCTCCTCGGCGTTCTTCGCCGCGATGACGACGCTGACGACTGGTTGGGGCATGTGGTCCTTCCGCGGTTTCTCGGTTGCTGTGCGCGTCCGATCGATCGTAGGGGTGAGAGGAGAACAGAAAGTTGCGCGCAGGTGTCCGGAAATGTTCGCTGACGTTCATCTGGGGTTCGTCCGACGCCTCTAGTCTTGGCCGATGAGAAGCCTGCGACTCTTCCATTTCGACATCCCGACCTGGGGCAACTTCGGCGACAAGGCACTGTTCCCGGTCGTCAGGGACGCTTTCCGGGTCCTGGGCGGTACGGACACGGTCAGTGGGGAGCCGAACTTCACGTTCACCTCGGCGGCGGCGCTGCGGCGCGAAGTCGATGAGGCGGCGGTGGCCCGAATCAATGCCACCGCTGATGCCGTCGTCATCGGCGGTGGGGGACTGTTCCTGCAGGATACGAACCCGAACCGGCTGTCCGGGTGGCAGTGGAAGATCTCACCCGAGGCTCTTCGCAGCCTCGAGGTTCCACTCATCGTCTATGCGCTCGGGGACAACAGGTTCCCCGGGCAGCCGGGGTTCGATGACCTCATGCGCTCCCATGTGGGGCAGGTGCTCGAGCAGTCGGCGTTCTTCGGGCTGCGCAACTCCGGGAGCATGGCGACGATGGGAGCGCTGCTGGGCTGGCAGGATCGCATCGTCTTCCAGCCGTGCCCGACGACGATCCTCGACCACCTCTACGAACCGCTGGCCGGTCGGCGACCGGACCCGAAGCAGAAGACCGTGGCCATCCAGATGCTCGTCCACCCCCGTCAGACCGCCGCGGGATTCGACGCCGAAACCATCCACGAGGCGACAGTGCGTGCCGCTCGGATCCTCGTGGGCAAAGGGTGGAGGGTGCTGAGCACTCCGTTTCATCCCGATGATGCGGAGGTCTCCCGTCGGCTTGTCGCTGAGGTGGACGGAGTCGAAGAGGTGCGACTGTTCGGTCATGATGTCGGGTTCTTCTCCGGCGTCGAGTTCTTCGCGTCCGTGCCGTATGTGCTCGGCGGGCGCGGGCATGCGCAGATGATTCCGTTCGGGGTCGGTTCGATTCCGATCTCCGTCGATCTGCATGCGAAGCTCGGCTATTTCGCTGCCGATATCGGGCATCCGGAGTTCGTGGTGCCCGTCGGGACGGAGGGGATGAGCGTGGGCGCCGAGGAGCGTGGGGTCGACGAGGCGTCTGGAGTCGACGACGTGGGTGATGAGAACCCGTCCGGGCCTGCGCGGACTGCTGGGGACCGCTCACAAGCGGCGGATGTGTTGGCTGCCCGGATGGTCGCGGCACTCGAGGATGCGTATTCGCACGGTGCCGACCTTCAGGCCGACCTGGCCGAGACGCGTGCGCGATTCGCCGACGTCACCGCGGAGAACCTCGCGGGCATCGAAGACTCGGTGCGGTCGAGAAGTCGTTCGGGCACTCGCGCAGGTTCGAGCTCGGGAACAGGAATGGGCGCTCGAACTGGGACGAGCTCTGCCGAGTCGGCGACGGTCGATTCTACGGCGGTCGGTTCTGCTTCGCGATTGCGCACTGCGGAGGACATCCGCGCCGAAGAGTTCCACGTCGCGGCCATCGCCGAAGCAGAAGAAGTCGCGGCCCAGCAGACCAGCGCTCTTGTTCGAGTGGGCCGGGACCTTGCTCAGGCTCGCCGCGACCACGAGCAAGCCCTGAGTGAAGTCGCGGCACGAGCGGAGACGAAACGGCAGGCCGTCGAAGTCGAACGTGATGACGCACTGGCTGAGGCTGAACGCCAGCGCTGTGAAACAGCGGACCGGGACAAGCGGATCGCCCAGCTGTCCGACGAAGCGGCCAGAAACGCTCGTGAGCTCGATGCCGTGAACAGCCGCACTGCCGGTGAGGAGGCGCGTGTGCTCGCCGAGAAGGTTCGGCACGGAATCTGGTGGAGGATCCGCCGGCTCAAACGTCGCGGCTGACGACGATGGTCCGGCCGCCTCGGTGAGGGGACAACGAAATGGCGCCACCACCTCGGTGAGGTGATGGCGCCGAATCAACGCTCAGGTCCGGGACGATCCCGGTGTCAGCTGCAGGTCAGGCCGTGACCTTGCGCAGGGAATCGATCTTCGACTCTTCACCCGGCATGACGCGCTTCTGCCCGTCGCCGAACGCGGTTTCGAGGACGCGGACGCCCTTGACGAGGGAGGCGAACTCGCGCGGTTCCATCGAAGCCGACTGGTCGGAGCCCCACATGGAGGAGTCCAGGGTGATGTGGCGTTCGATGGTCACGGCGCCCAGTGCGGCAGCGGCGAACGAGATCTCGAGACCGAGCTCGTGACCGGAGTAGCCGACGGGAACTCCGTAGCGTTCGCGCATGGCCGGGATCGCCTTGAGGTTGACCTCTTCGGGCGGCAGCGGGTAGGTCGAGGTGGCGTGCATGAGCACGAGCAAGGCGGGATCGAAGACCTCGACGGCCTTATCCAGGGTCTCCCAATCGGACATGCCCGAGGAGCACAGAACCGGCTTGCCGGTGGCGGCGATCGCGCGCAGCAGCTCGAAGTCCGTGAGCGAGGCCGAGGCCACCTTGTAGGTCAGCGCATCGAATTCGTTCTCGAGGAAGTCGACGGAGTCGGTGTCCCACGGGGACGCGAACCACTGGAGTCCGACTTCCTTGGCGTAGCGGTCGATCTCGGCGTATTCCTCGATGCCGAATTCGACGCGGTGCTTGTAGTCGATGTAGGTCATCTCGCCCCACGGGGTCGAGCGCATCTTCGACTTCTGGTGTTCGGGGACGGCCACCTCGGGGTTGCGCTTCTGGAACTTCACTGCCTGCGCACCGGCGGTGACGGCGACATCCATGAGCTGCTTGGCGATGTCGACGTCGCCGTTGTGGTTGATGCCGATCTCACCGATCATGTACACGGGCTGGTTCGGGCCGACGAGGTGCTCTCCGATGGCCACGGGGGCGAGTTGATCAGTCATGAAACCTGCTTTCGGTTGGCACGCGAAATCTCCGCGCGGTGGGTGAACTGCGGCTGGTGCCGCGGGACGGACGGTTGATCGTCGGGGAAGGCGGACGCGTGGCCGGACATGGCCGCCGACTGGTGGCCGGCCAGATGTTCTGACTGGTGGCCTGCCAAGGTCGATGGGTGTCCGGTGGGCGACCGCAGTGAGGTCAGGGTCGGATTCGGAAGTGGTTCGGCCGCCTCGGCGGGGATCGGGATGAGGTCGCAGACCTCACGCACCGCACCCCGTCCGCCGGGCCGATCGAGGATGACGCGGGCGGCAGCGAGGACCCGCGGGTGGGCGTCGGCGACGGCGATGGGCCAACCGACGACGTCGAAGGCCTCGAGGTCGTTGATGTCGTTGCCGACGTAGGCCACGCGGGCCGGGTCGAGGTCGTTGGCGGTGATCCACGCGTCGAGGATGCTCGCCTTGTTGTCGATGCCCTGGGCGACGTCGACGCCCAGCTTCTCCGCACGGCGGGTGACGACCGGGTTGCGTTCCTTCGACAGGATCATCATGGGCACGCCGGACTTCACGAGGCGGGAGACGCCCATGCCGTCGCCGCGGTGGACGCGGACCTGTTCGTTTCCGTCCTCGTCGACGTAGGCACCGTCGTCGGTGTGAACGCCGTCGAAGTCGGTGACCAGGGCGTCGACGTCGATGACCTGCGCGGTCTCCTGCGTCGAGGCGATAGCGCGGACGAGGGTGAGGTCGGACATGTCGTCGATCTCGCGGGCGTGCTCGGGCGGGACCTCCTCGATGCCGATGCGGCCGAAGAAGCGGTGCTCGTGCTCGATGAGGCCGGAGGTGCGCATGACGTAGAAGGCGCCGGTTTCGTTGAAGTGCTTGGCGCGGTCCTGGCGGCGCGGGCGGAAGTTGGCTTCGTGTCCGACGGCCACAGCCTGGGTGTCGTCGTCGAGGCGCCACAGGAAGGAGTGGTCTTCGACGGCGGAGAAGACGACGTCGGCGTCGTCGTCACGGACCGTGCGCACTGCGTTCTCGATCGAGGCGGAGTCGATGAACGGGGAGGTGCACTGCATGAACACGGTGATGTCGAAGTCCTCGTCGAGGGTCGACAGGGTGTGGATGAGTGCGGATTCGCTGGTTGCGGTGTCTCCGGCGATCTCGGCGGGACGGTGGGCCACCTCGGCGCCGGCGCGGACGGCTTCGGCTGCGATTCCGTCGTGGTCGGTCGAGACGACCACACGGTCGATGCTGGGGCTGGCCTGGGCGGCGTTGATGGCGCGGGCCAGCAGCGAGATTCCCGCAACCTTCTGCAGGTTTTTCAGCGGGATGCCCTTGGATCCTCCGCGCGCGGGGATGATCGCGACGGTGCGGTGGGGAGTGGGGGAGGTGCTTTCTGCCGCCTCATTTACGGCCACGGTGGTACGCGCATCCGGCTTCATTTCCGACTGAAACTCGGTTGCGTTGGGCTCGTAGGTCGTCGATTGGTCATTCACAATGATTCGACGCTAACGACGGGGTGTTACCTCGAGGTGAACACGCTATGTCGCCGAGGCGACCCTTCGATGGCGAACCCGTGACCGATGCGCTGGTGGTTGGCGGACGATGGATGCTGAGTGGGCAGAGCCGGTGGGAGTCTCATCGACTTTTGGACGAGTAATCCGGTTCGAATACGAGTATCTGCTCAAAAGGCGATGACGAGTGGAACAGAACTCGTTGACAGGTCGAACAGAACTCAATGAGGTGCAGCTCGAAGCTGTCAGCGGCGTGGTTCGGCGACGCCAGTGCGGCGCGCAAGTACACGCCAACGTCAGCCGATCAGCGCCAGGTGATGTTCCACATGCGGTTGTTCCAGGCCGAGAACGGGATGACTTCGCCGGTGTAGATGGGCCAGAAGTAGGCGAAGGCGAGGATGGCTGCGACGAGGACGAGGCCGACGCTCAGCCGCCTGGCGAACAGCGCCGCCGAGATCCGGGCGAAACGCTGCTTCTTCACCGGCCCAGCCGCCATTCGCTCAGCGGCCGAAGCTGACGGCACCGACGGCGAACCGACCTGGTGCGCGGCCGCTTGCCCGGTGACAGCCGCCCGCCCACCCGCAGGCACCCGTCCCCAGACGAGGGTCAGGCAGTACGTCACTGCGAGCACCACGAACGGCACCATGACGATCGTGTAGAAAGTGAATATCGTCCGCTCCTGGTAGGCGAACCATGGCAGCCAGGTCGCGGCGAGGCCAGCGAGGATGACAGCAGGGCGGACGTCTCGGCGGATGATCCACACGACGAGGCAGACGAGCACCGCCAAGGCGGCCAAGCCCCAGATCACAGGATTGCCCACCGAGGTGATCGCCGAGGAGCACTTCGCGGCCATGCACCCCATATCGCCCTTCTCGTAGGACTCGTAGTAGAACGACGTCGGCCGCCACTGCACGATCCAACCCCACGGGTTCGACATGTACGGATGCTCCGAGTCCAGTCCGACGTGGAACGAATACGCCGTGTAGTGGTAGTGCGCCAGCGACGGCAGCCAGTCCAGCCACTCCGGCAGTGCACGCCACCAGCCGAAATTCTCAGCCGCCCACTGCCGGTCCCACGCACCGTCCGACCGGATCCACCCGGTCCAGCACACCAGATAGGTCACGACCGCGATCGGCACGAGTTTGAAGAACGACGGGATGCTGTCGCGGATGAACATGCCCAGCCACGGATGCACGACCCCGGCCCGATACCGCGAATGCACATCCCACAGGACGAGCAGAATCCCGAACGCCGCCAATGCATACAGACCTGACCACTTCACTCCCGCAGCCAGACCGAGGCTGATCCCTGCCGCGAAGATCCACGAACGCACGCCGAGGCGGGGCCCGAAGTTGATCACGTCCCTGGACTGGGTGTGACGCCGACGTCGGGCTGCCGCGGTGGGCGGGGTCGCCTCGGTGACCGTGACCGTTGAGGAAATCGACTCGCTGAGTTCGGTCGGGAAGGTTCGGGGGACCTCATTGGGGTCGGAAGGGGTGGCAACGGTCGTCTCGGCGTGGGTCGACGTGGGCGTCGGCGCCGCCTCGGTGAGGTTCGATGTGGGGGCTGGTGCCGCCTCGGTGGGAGTGGATGGGGGCGAGGGATTCGTCGTCGATCGGGTCCAGGTGGCCAAGCGTTTCGTCACCTGCTCGCGGTCGAGGAGGATGAAGAAGAAGGCGAGGAGGACGAAGGCCATGAGCACGATGTCGAGCAGGCTCGTGCGGGAATGGACGAAGTGCTCGCCGTCGATGGCGAGGAGGCCGGCGGCGACGCAGGCGAAGAACGCCGAGCGGAAGAGCTTCCAGGCGATGACGCCGAGGAGGAAGATCGTCAGGGTGCCGATGATTGCCACGGTGAAGCGCCAGCCGAACGAATCGTCGGCGCCGAAGAGGTCGATGCCCCACCCGATGAGCCATTTGCCCAGGGGTGGATGGACGACGTATTCGGGGGTGGGCTCGATGACGCTGGGGTCGCCGGCGTTGAAGGAGTCGTCGGCGTTCTCGGGCCAGGAGCGTTCGTACCCGAAGTTGATGACCGAGTAGCCGTCCTTGACGTAGTAGGTCTCGTCGAAGATCAGGCGATGCGGGAAGTCGAGGCGGAAGAGGCGCAGGGTCGCGCCGATTCCGGTGATGACGAGCAGCGTGGGCCACATCCACAGCGGTGCGCGGGTGGCCCACATGCCGGCGTGGAAGGTTTCGCGGCGCATCGCAGCGGCGCCGGCACGCACTTTTTCGCGTTTCCTCGCCAGGCGCTCGCGGGCGATGCGCCTGGTGGGGGCCAGGGAGTCTGCGGTGTGTGTCATCGGAGTCCAGTTTAGAGATCTCGGCGGGCGGGGCTCTCATGCGACCCGCAGGGAAGACAGCGGTTGTTGAGGGGCTGGGCGGTCGGAGAGGTGGGGAACGGGGGAGTGCTGGGTGGGTTTGCTGCGGCCGGCGGGGATGTGCGGGGTGCGCTGACAGCAGGCGGGGCGGTCGGCTGGGCCGGCTCGGCATGAGGTTCGGCACCTTGAGCAGGATTCTTGGGCATTCGCCTGCGTGCATCACTAGAGTAGTGGGAGACAGCCGGAGTCCGAGCGAAAATGGTGCACAACGTGTCGAACAACCCCAACTATCGCCCGAGCGATCCTCCCCAGGTCGGCTCGCAGCAGTTCAACAACAACTATGGATCCCAGCCGCAGCCCGGACAGGGACAGCCGGGCCAGTACGGTTCCGGCGCAGGTCAGTATCAGTATGGGTCTGGTGCAGGGCAGTACGGTTCCGGTGCAGGTCAGTATGGGTCTGGTGCCGGGCAGTACTCGCAGGGGCAGCCGTACGGTCAGCAGGATTCGTATGGACAGTCCGGCGCCTACGGCCAGCAGAACGCCTACAGTCAGCCCGGCGCGTACAGCCAGCCGAACGCCTACGATGCCTACAGTCAGCCGGGTGCGTACAGTCAGCCGATGACCTACGGCGCGCAGCCGGTCTTCGTCCGTCCCGCACCCAACAAGATGGCCGTGTGGTCGATGTGGATGGGCATCGCCGGAATCGGCGGAGGATTCGTCTGCGGCCTGCTGTCGATGGTTCCGATCATCGGCGTCATCTTCAGCATCATCGCGATGCTCCTGTGGATCGCACCGATTCTCGCCGTCATCTTCGGCCACATCGGCCTCAGCCAGATCAAGACCACCGGCGAAGAAGGCCGCGGACAGGCGATCGCCGGTCTCATCATCGGCTACGTGACCATTGCCCTGGGCCTGCTCATGGCGATCATCATGATCGGCATCATGGGCATCGGCTTCCTGGGCATGATGAGCAGCTACTGAGCCGCTCCGCGTGACCTCGGACGACTCCCGAGGTCACGCGGATATGGGACGGTCGGGCCGCCTCGGCGGGGGTGTTCTGCAACGCGTGGTGCAGGACTGCAACACGATTCGGCCACCGCGCTCGCCGCACGTGGGTAGCGTTGATCTCAGACATCGGGACAACCGTTGAAGACGGCCCGGAACAGACCTGACGAGCAACGACAGCCAGCGGAACGGAACGGACATGAACACTCGCGTACTGCCCCTCGGGAACACCTACACCGGATCGAACGGTTCGGTCCACGCCCCCGTCGCGGTTCACTCACCCGCGCCGGTTCACTCGCCCGCACCGGTCCATTCGCCCGCACCGGTCCACGCGCCTGCCTTGGTTCAGGCGCCGGTGACCTACGGAAATCGGGCTCCGGTCGTCGTCTACCAGCAGGGGGCGCCGACGAACTCCTCGTCGATCGTCGCGCTGGTGCTCGGCCTCATTTCGTTCATCTCCACGTTCTTCCTCCTCGGCATCGTCGGCATCATCTTCGGCCATATAGCCCGCTCGCAGATCAAAGCTCGCGGTGAACGCGGCAACGGAATGGCCGTCGCCGGGCTGTGGTTGAGCTACCTGAGCGTGCTCTTCTGGGTTGCGTTCTGGCTGATCTACTTCGGCGTCATCGCCCTCATGATCGGCGCGGCGATCACCGCCGGAGGAGGAACCGTCAGCTGATGCCGCATCCCTTCGGGGGAGCCCGCCCCGGCAAGGCAGAACCGGCATCCCATCCCACGGTCCGCATCCCCAACTGTGATTGACCTGTAACCGCCCCACCTTTTGCCGCCACCGACGACTCTGTACCGTTGAAGGCAACCACAAGGAGACTTCGCTATGAGCAGCCAGAACAACTGGAACAATCCGGACATGTACTACCAGCAGCCCCAGTCGAACGCGGGCAGCTCATACAGTGCCCAGTCGTACAGCCAGAACAACGCCTACGCGGCCAATGCGCAGTACGCCGGCGGTCCCGGTTATGTGTACCAGCAGCTTCCGCCGACGAACGTGCTGGCTATCGTCGGCATGTGCGCCTCGATCTTCGGTGTCATCTCGTCGGTCTTCATCGGCGGCATCGCTGGCATCATCATGGGCCACATCGCCCGCAAGCAGATCAAGGAACGCGGTGAGCGCGGCGACGGCATGGCGATCGCGGCTCTGTGGGTCGGCTACATCGGCACCATCCTCTGGATCCTCTTCTGGGTCTTCATGATCCTCCTCTACCTCGGGATGTTCGCGCTGATCTTCGCTGCTGAAGGGGCTTCGTGACCGAGGATTCCTCGATTCCGAATCCTGAGTTCACCTCGGACGAGGATCCCGCCGAAGCGGCCGACCACCGAGTTGACGGCGACCTCGCCGAGGCGGCCGACCACCGCACCGATGGCGATCTCGCCCCAGCGGGGCGGGGTCCGAAACTCACCGGCGGACGACTTATCCTGGTCGGGACTCCGATCGGCAACCTCGGCGATGCGAGCCCGCGGATGCGGGAGGCCATCGAGACCGCCGATGTCATCGCCGCCGAGGACACACGCCGGTTCCTGTCCCTGGCGCAGCGGCTCGACCTCACGCATACGAAGCGGGTCATCAGCGTCTTCGACCATAATGAGGGCCACCGAGCGCCCGAGCTTGTCGACATCATCGCTGCTGGTGAGACAGTTGTTCTGCTCTCCGACGCGGGGATGCCCGCAGTTTCCGATCCCGGCTACCGCGTGGTCAAGGCCTGCGGCGAGGCGGGACTGCCGATCACCTCGACGCCGGGTCCGTCTGCGGTGCTCATGGCCCTTGCGGTCTCGGGGCTGCCGAGCGATCGGTTCAGCTTCGAAGGGTTCCTGCCCCGCAAGTCCGGGCAGCGCAAGACCCTGCTGACCGAGCTCAAGGCTGAGAAGCGGACGATGGTCTTCTTCGAAAGCCCGCACCGCATCGCCGACGCGATGGACGACTTTGCCGAGATCATCGGCATCGACCGTCCCATGGCCATCAGCCGCGAGTTGACGAAGACCTTTGAGGAGACACTGCGCGGAAACGTCGGATCCCTGCGCGACCAAGCCGCCGACGGTCTGCGCGGGGAACTGACCCTGGTGCTCGCCGGCGCCACGGAGGTCGAAACGGCTCCGGAGGACCACCTCGGTGAGGTCAGCGCGCTGGTCGACTCCGGTGTGCGCGCCAAGGATGCCGCCGGTCAGGTGGCGAAGAAGTTCGGCCTGTCGAAGCGCGACGTCTACGAGGCCTGGCTTCACCGCGAGTGAGAGGTAGGCCCTCGCCGGCCGCGACTGGTACGCCTCCCGCTGTGGATGGCTACGGCACACTCGAAGTCAGAAAGCACGGTTTCAAACAGGTGCTTTCCGACTCAAACGGGGCCGTCAGCAGCTAGGGCCTGGGTTCGGCTTGACTTGAGGCGAAGACCCGGGCGCCAGTACATCGTCACGACCCAGACGCAGTGGCATGCAGGGTCTCCGCAGACTCGTCCTCCTCCCGGCTGTGGATGGTCAGGCCGTATCCACAGCCTTCGAATCAGGTCTTGTCGCTGTTGACCGCGTTTCGACATGGTGGCGAAATGAAGAGCAATATTGTCTTCTTCCAGGACCTGCGCAATGTCGGACTCTCAACAACGGAGATCCGGGGAGCCTTGGATTGCTGTCTGAAGCGATTGTCTCGAGGCGTGTATTCGGTGATCCGAAGGTGCGACGTCCGAGCACACAGGCGGTTCTCCGCCTTCGCAACGGACGTGCCCTGGCTCGAGCAGCATGAAGCGGGCCTGAGCAGCGAACCTGCTTATGCACGCAGGTATGAAGAACATCTGAAACATCTGCGGATCGTCCACTATCCGCACTTTCGCCCGGACGACATCATCTGCGGAGTCTCCGCTGCACGCTTGCATAGGATCGGGATGTTCAATGAGCCGGATACATCAGTGTCGGTGTTCCATCCGGCAGCGAGTACGCGGACAAGCGAACTGGTGCGTCGACGCAGGTTGATCGCGGAAGAAGACATCTGCACTGTTGAGGGGCTGCGAGTGACAACGCCGGCTCGAACCGTGCTGGATCTTCGTAGCGAACTTGGTAACGCCGCCGGTTTTGCGGCGATGGAGCAGGTGCTTCGGCGACATATGCTTGGCGACGACGAGGACCGCATTTTCAAGCTCGGCTATCCGCCGCACCTGCTTGACGATGTACCCCAAGCACAGATCGACCTCTTTCTATCTCCGATCAGACGACTGGCCAAGGGAAAGATGATTGCGTCGAGACTAGCAAGACTCGCCTCACCGCTGTCCGAAAGCTATGCGGAAAGCCAAGCGGCGTTCAATCTGCACCTGCTCGGGTTGCACGACTTTGCCCAGCAGGTCGACATCATCGACCGAGGTCGACGGCTGACGAGACTCGATTTCCTTTTCCGGGAGGACAGAATTGCTCTCTATGTCGATGGGACGCAGAAGTACGTCGATGGAGGCTTCGACGTCATGAGCAAGGAGAGCCGACAGCACAATCGTGTGCTGGCTATGGGATACAAAGTCGTTCGTTTCAAATTCAGCGAAGTTCACTCGCCGAAGCTGTTCAGCGAGAAACTGTTTCACCAGGCGCCCGAGCTGCGAAGCCGTTGCAGCAACAGGCTGATTCTCTGACTCGTCCTCGCCGAAGTGTTTCATGGGGCCGGGAACGGTGACGGCACAGTTTGAGGCGCTTGGCACTTGTTCAAACAGGTGCTTCTTGACTCAAACCGTGCCACTAGCGAATCCTCACTCGCGGTCCCACCCACGTCCCAACCGCACCCGCCCATGCGCGGCTGTGCGGCGGCGTCCCTTAGACTGAGTTCCCTATGGGTTACTACTTGACGACAGCGATTGCCTACCCCAACGGGGCCATTCACATCGGGCATGCCTATGAGTACATTGCGGCCGACACGATCGCCCGGTTCAAGCGACTGGACAATCACGATGTCTTCTTCTGCACCGGCACGGACGAGCACGGGCTGAAGATGCTGCAGGCGGCGAACAAACTCGGCATCACCCCCAAACAGCTCGCTGACGACAACGCGAAGAACTTCCGCGACACTCAACTCGCCCTCGGCTCGACCTTCGACCGGTTCATCCGCACCACCGACGAAGACCACTACACCGCCTCGCAGGCCATCTGGCGCAAGCTCGAAGAAGCCGGCGATATCTACCTCGACACGTACTCGGGCTGGTACTCCGTGCGCGACGAGGCCTTCTACACCGATGACGAAACCGAGGTCGTCGACGGCGTCCGCCTGTCCAAGGAGACTCGTACCGAGGTGACCTGGACGGAAGAGGAGTCCTACTTCTTCCGCCTCTCGAAGTACCAGGACAAGCTGCTCGAGCTGTACAAGAACCATCCCGAGTTCATCGGCCCCGACTCCCGCCGCAACGAGATCGCCTCCTTCGTCGCCTCCGGGCTCAAGGACCTCTCGGTCTCCCGCACCACCTTCGACTGGGGTGTGCCGGTGCCCGGCAACGACAAGCACGTGATGTATGTGTGGATCGACGCCCTGACGAACTACATCACCGCCGCCGGATTCCCGGACGACGAGGAGAAGTTCGCGAAGTGGTGGCCCGCCGACGTCCACATCATCGGCAAGGACATCATCCGCTTCCACAGCGTCTACTGGCCCGCGTTCCTCATGAGCGCCGGCATCGAGCTGCCGGGGCGCGTCCATGCCCATGGCTTCCTCTTCAACTCCGGTGAGAAGATGTCGAAGTCCGTCGGCAACGTCGTCGACCCCCTCGACCTCGTCGACGCCTTCGGACTGGACACCCTGCGCTTCTTCCTCTTCCGCGAGTTCTCCTACGGCCACGACGGCTCGTACACGAAGGACTCGATCATCACCCGTAAGAACTCCGACCTCGCCAACGAGTACGGCAACCTCGCCCAGCGGTCGCTGTCGATGATCCAGAAGAACTGCGACGCCCAGGTTCCGCAGCCGGGCGAGCTCACCGAGGCGGACGAGAAGCTCCTCGCCCTCGCCCGTGCCGTACCCGACACCGCCCGTCGCCACGTCGACACCCAGGCCCTCCACCTCTATGTCGAGGCCTGCTGGAAGGTGCTTTCGGAGGCAAACCGCTACTTCTCCGCTCAGGAGCCGTGGAAGCTGAAGAAGACCGATCCGGTTCGCATGGCCACCGTGCTGTGGGTGACGATCGAGGTCGTGCGCATCATCTCCATCCTCATCCAGCCGGTCATGCCCGAATCCGCGGGCAAGATCCTCGACCTCCTCGGTGTGCCCGCGGGCGTCGGTGAGGCCGGTGCGAAGGTCCTGCCGACCGCCGTCGATTCCGGCTCCGGCGCCGAGGCGATGGGAGCCGTGTCCGCGAGTGCGTCCATCGGCGTCGCCGCCGGTGCCGCCTACGCTTCGGCCGCCCTGGCACCGAATGTCGCCGAGGCCGCTGCCGATGGAATCGCCGCCGCCGAGGCGGATCCCCGGTCGTTCGCGGCCGTCGAGTCCCCGCTCGAGCCGGGCACACCCCTGCCGAAGCCCGAACCCGTGTTCCCGAAGTTCGTGGAGGAGACCGAATAATGGCCTCGCGCGCCGCCGGAACCTATCCACCGGTGCCCGAACCGCTCGCTCACCCCATCGTCGACACCCACACCCACCTGGACATCTGCACGGGTGTTCGGCTGCCGCTGGGTGCCGGCGAACCCGAACCCGAGGTCACCCCGGATGAGGACGAAGAGTTCCCGTCGCTGGATTTCTTCCATGACACCGCCGCCGAGGCTGGGGTTCGTCGCATCGTCCAGATCGGCTGCGACCTTCCGGCAGCCCGGTGGACGACCGCGCTCGTGGCGTCGCAGTATTCAGGTTCTCCCGCGGAGGCGGCCGACCGCCGGACCGTGCCCACTCCTCCTGCCGAGGGCCGGACGTGGATGATCGGCGGAGCCGCCCTGCATCCGAACGAGGCACCGCGGCTGGCCGAACGTGGCCTGCTCGACGATGCGCTGACCGAGATCGAATCACTCGTGAGCTCGCACGATCGCATGCGCGTGGTGGGGGAGACCGGTCTCGACTACTTCCGCACGGCAGAGGAGGGCGTCGCCGAACAGCAGCGCTCCTTCCGGGCCCATATCGAGATCGCCAAGCGCACCGGACGTGCCTTGCAGATCCACGATCGGGAGGCACACGCCGATGTGCTGCGCATCCTCAAAGAGGAAGGCGCTCCCGAGGTCACGATCTTCCACTGCTACTCCGGTGATGAAGCGATGGCTCGCGAATGCGCTGCCGAGGGCTATTACATGTCCTTCGCCGGCAACCTCACGTTCAAGAACGCCGACGAGCTGCGTCGCGCCGCGGCGGCCGCTCCGCTGGAGCTGCTGCTGACGGAGACCGACGCGCCTTTCCTCACCCCGCATCCGCACCGCGGGAAGCCGGGAGGTCCCTACCTCACCGCGATCACGGCGCGGAAACTCGCCGAAGTGCGCGGGATGAGCGAAGAGGAGCTGTGCGCGGCAGTGTGGAACAACGCGGAGCGAGCCCTCGGCAGCTGGGACTGAGCCGGACCCGGGGGAAGCGGGAACTGGACCTCGGCGCGCGCGGGGTCGGGACTGGGACCCAACCCGCGGCAAGCGTGAACCGGCACCCGGCTGGATGTCGCACAGTCGCACCTGGGCCGGACTCCTCCCCGCGTTCTGTGAGCGGGATAACGCGACGTGGGGCCGCCTCGGCGAGGAAATATCACGATTGGGAACGCCCCGAAAACACGGGGAACTCCAGGTCAGACACGCCCTCAGGAAACTCACACCGTTACATTTCCGTGATATTTTGCGAACCTTGTAACGAATCGGTTACAGTGAACAGGTCGATAAACTCTGCTCAGGGATATTTTTGTGATTGATTTTCTGAAGAACCGCAAGGTTCAGATCGCTGCACAGGCGGTCGTGATCACCGGACTCGTCGGTGGCACGGGCGCAGTTGTGACCATGAACAAGCCTGTGACCTTGGAGGTCAACGGACAGGCGGAAGAGATCCGGACCTTCGGTGGAACGGTCGGGGACATCCTCGACAGCCACGAAATCGATGTCGATAAGCGCGACCAGGTCAAGCCCGGCGTGGGCACCAAGGTCGACCGTGACATGACGATCACCGTCAACACGGCGAAGAAGGTTGCGCTGTCCGTCGATGGCAAGGAAACGAACGAATGGACCAACGCGAACACCGTGGGTCAGGCTCTGGCCGACCTCGGTGTGGACGCGAAGGGTGCCGACCTCAACGCGAAGGCCAGCCAGCGCCTGAAGGACCAGGGCAATGACATCGAGGTGACCACCGCGAAGAACCTCACCGTCGTCGCCGACGGCAAGGACCACAAGGTCTCGGCCGCTGTGGGCACCGCGAAGGAAGCGCTCAAGGACACGGGGGTCAAACTCGACAAGGACGACTTCCTCTCCGTGCCGATGTCCGCTGAGGTCTCCGACGGCCAGGTTCTCACCGTCAACCGCGTGAAGAACGACACCGTCAAGGACAAGCAGCCCATCAAGGCTGAGGTCGAGACCAAGAAGTCCGACTCCCTCTATGAGGGCGAGACCAAGGTCGAGACCGAAGGCAAGGACGGCGAGAAGCAGGTCACCTACAAGGTCAAGACGATCAACGGCGAAGAGGTCAAGAAGGAGAAGAAGGACGAGAAGGTCCTCTCCGAACCCAAGACCAAGGTCGTCATCCAGGGCACCAAGAAGAAGGAAGAGCCGGCTGACACCGGCGGCTCCGACTCGGGCGACTCCGGCGATTCCGGTTCGGGCGACTCCGGTGACTCCGGCGGCGACTCGAGCACCGGCGGCGGCTCCGGCTCCGGAGGCGGCGACATGAGCACCGCAGAGATCAAGGCCATGCTCGGTGGACCCGGGTCGAAGTGGTACCAGATCGCCGAGTGCGAATCGAACTTCAACCCCCGTGCGGTGAACCAGTCGAACAACGCACACTTCGGTCTGTTCCAGTTCAAGCTCGCCACATGGGAGGCCATGGGCGGCAGCGGCAACCCGATCGATGCCAGCCCGCAGGAGCAGTTCGATCGCGCCAAGAAGCTGCAGGCCGAAGCCGGCTGGGGTCAGTGGGCCTGCGCCTGATCTGAGATCAGAGCCGCAGTCGCCGACTGGACGTCTGATAGGCCATGAGCTCTGGCCGCCATTGACAACAGATATCGACAACTGAGCTGAGGCGGTCAGCAAGGAGCGTGGGCCCCGAGGAGAGATCCTCGGGGCCCACGCTTTTTGATGCCTGTCGGGAGCGGGGCGGAAGCGCCAATCTGAACTTTCGCCCAGAGCATGACGAATTGCTGGCACTCAAGTTGACCGAGTGCTAAGAGCGTTCTAGAGTCGAATTAGCACTAGCACTCATTGAGTGCCAGTTTCATGAGACGGTCGAACCGCTCGGCACCCGCGACGACGAGAGGTTCATGGCAGCAGCCGCCGTCTGACTCGATGAAATAGAACCCAGCGAAGGGAGAGGGCCCGATATGTCGGTCTCCATCAAGCCACTCGAAGATCGGATTGTCATCCGTCAGGTCGAAGCAGAACAGACTACCGCCAGTGGTCTGGTCATTCCCGAAACCGCCAAGGAAAAGCCTCAGGAAGGCGAAGTTGTCGCAGTGGGCCCGGGCCGCGTTGCTGACAACGGAAACCGCGTGCCGGTCGACGTCGCCGTCGGCGACAAGGTCATCTACTCCAAGTACGGAGGCACCGAGGTCAAGTACGCAGGCGAAGAGTTCCTCGTGCTCTCGGCTCGCGACGTGCTCGCAGTCATCGGCTGAATCCCCTGAACAACAACTTCACTGACAGGAGGACGAATGCCTAAATCATTGGAATTCAACGACGAAGCCCGTCGTGCACTCGAAAAGGGCGTCAACACCCTGGCCGACACCGTCAAGGTGACTCTGGGACCCAAGGGCCGCAACGTCGTGCTCGACAAGAAGTGGGGCGCTCCCACGATCACGAACGATGGTGTGACCATCGCCCGTGAGGTCGAGGTCGACGATCCGTACGAGAACCTCGGCGCACAGCTGGCCAAGGAAGTCGCCACCAAGACCAACGACATCGCCGGTGACGGAACCACCACCGCAACCGTTCTCGCTCAGGCCTTCGTCAACGAAGGACTGCGCAACGTTGCCGCAGGTGCCGCACCCGGTCAGCTCAAGCGCGGCATCGAGACCGCCGTCGAGGCCGTCTCGCAGCAGCTGGGCACCATCGCCCGCGATGTCGCCGACTCCTCGGAGATCGCACACGTCGCCGGTCTGTCGGCTCAGTCACCTGAGATCGGCAAGCTCATCGCCGATGCCTTCGACAAGGTCGGCAAGGACGGCGTCATCACGATCGACGAGTCGCAGGCCGCGTCCGTCGAGCTCGAGATCACCGAAGGAATGCAGTTCGACAAGGGGTACCTTTCGCCGCACTTCGTGACCGACGCCGATCGCCAGGAGGCTGTGCTCTCCGACGCGCTCATCCTCATCAACCAGGGCAAGATCTCCAACATCCAGGAGCTCCTGCCCGTCCTCGAGAAGGTGCAGCAGGCCGGCAAGCCGTTGTTCATCATCGCCGAGGACATCGAGGGCGAAGCACTGTCGACGCTGGTCGTCAACAAGCTGCGCGGAATCATCAACGTCGCCGCCGTCAAGGCTCCCGGCTTCGGTGACCGCCGCAAGGCCATCCTCGAGGACCTCGCTGTCCTCACCGGTGGCCAGGTCGTCACCCCGGACATGGGCATGAAGCTCGACCAGGTCACCCTGGAAGAGCTCGGCAACGCCCGCACCATCACCGTCACCAAGGACAACACCACGATCATCGATGGTGCAGGTTCAGACGATGCTGTTGCCGGTCGCGTCGCACAGATCCGCGCCGAGGTCGAGAACACCGATTCTGACTGGGACCGCGAGAAGCTGCAGGAGCGCTTGGCCAAGCTCTCCGGCGGAGTCGCCGTCATCAAGGTCGGCGCCGCCACCGAGGTGGAGCTCAAGGAGCGCAAGCACCGCGTCGAAGACGCCGTGTCCGCTACTCGTGCTGCCATCGAAGAGGGCGTCGTCGCCGGTGGTGGATCGGCTCTGATCCACGCTGCGAAGGTCCTCGACGGCAACGACCTCGGCCTCACCGGTGACGCACTCACCGGCGCCGAGATCGTCAAGCGCGGAGTCGTCCAGCCGCTGCGCTGGATCGCCGCCAACGCCGGCCAGGACGGCTACGTCGTCATCGCCAAGGTCCAGGACCTCGAGTCCGGCCAGGGCTACAACGCCGCCAGCGACGAATACGGCGACCTCATCGGCGCCGGAATCATCGACCCCGTCAAGGTCACCCGTTCGGCACTGCGCAACGCCGCATCCATCGCCGCCCTGGTTCTCACCACCGAGACCCTGGTCGTCGAGAAGAAGGAAGAGGAGGACGAGGCCTGAGCCACTCGCTCGGACTGAGTCACCTCTGACCGCGACAGTGGCCCGGAACATCACGTTCCGGGCCACCGTCGTATTCACAGTCGTATTCACCCTCACCGAGGCGGCGCCACCTGTCCGCGAGCGCACAGAAAAAGTTGAGCAGCCCATGTTTGAAACAGTGCTATTCGTCTGAGACTGTGCCGGAGCCGTGAGCGTTCTCGAGACGGGTCCGCAGGCGGGCGAGGTCGGCACGGACCATGTCCGCGTCGCGGTCGAACTCGGCATCATCGACACCGGGCAGACGGAACAGAGTGAAGACAACCTCGGCGCTGGTGTCGTTGGCGAGCACCCGCAGGGGATTGTGCACGATGGTGCCGTCGGGGAAGACCACGTCGTGATCGAGGATGCCGAGGTCAGTGTGCGAGCCGAAGCGGACCTCGACCTCGCCCATCGGTGAGTCCGTGATCCAGCGGCCGGCCTCTTCGCGGATTCCATTGCTCAGTCCCGCGGCCCACGCCGGAAGATTCGCAGGATCGCCGGCGAAGGCGGCCACCTCGGCGGGGGAGGCGTCGATGGACGTTGAGAGATGGAGCGCTGGATTCGTCATCTCCCAAGTGGACCACAACGTGGCGCACGCGGCCAGGGCGCGCGGCCGGTGCGGTCCCAGGCGTCGCCGATGGGCGGCGCATACAGCTGGCTGCGCGCGGGCAGAGAACCTGGCTCACACAGCTGGCTCACACCTACTGGTCAGTCGCTTATCATGTTTCTGAGGCTTGATCCTCGTTAGTCTGGAAAGGACAGCTTGCACCGACGCATGAGGAATCTATGACCACCGGCCCAACGACGCCCATCGCCAGACTTCGCGACGTTTCGAAGGTCTTCGATCCGAAAGGGGCAGCGGTCACGGCTCTCAGCGGAGTCAGCCTCGATATCGCACCGGCCAAGCTGACCGCGGTGATGGGACCCTCGGGCTCGGGGAAATCAACACTCATGCACGTCCTCGCCGGACTCGACCGGCCTACCTCCGGCACGGTCCACCTCGGCGACGAGGAGATCACGAAGCTGCGCGACGACGATCTCACCGCCCTGCGCCGTCGCCGGATCGGATTCGTCTTCCAGGCGTTCAACCTCGTGCCGACGCTCACCGTCAAAGAGAACATCCGGCTGCCCTTCGAGCTCGACGACCGTCGACCCAACGCCGACGAACGCGCGTGGATCTCCACGGTCGTCCACCGCCTCGGGTTGGAAGACCGGCTCAAACACCGACCCAATGAACTCTCCGGCGGCCAACAGCAGCGCACCGCCATCGCCCGGGCGCTCGCGACCCGCCCCGACGTCCTCTTCGCCGACGAGCCGACCGGCAACCTCGATGCGAAGTCCGGTCGCGAAGTCATGGCGATCATGTCGGAAGCTGTCCGCGATTTCGGCCAATCGATCGTGCTCGTCACCCACGACCCGATCGTCGCCGCCCACGCCGACCGCGTCGTCTTCATCGCCGACGGCACCCCGGTGACGGAGCTGAGCGAATCCATCAGCGCCGAGGCGATCGCCGCGACCATGCTCGACATCGACGAGCGCGCCGAGACTGCGGTGAGCCGATGAACCCGCTGCGCGAAATCAGAACCAACCCGCGGCAGTTCTTCCCCAGCGTCCTCGTCGTCTTCATCGCCGCCCTCTTCGGCACCGCGATCATGCAGGGCGTCGCGATTCTCACGGCATGGCTGTCGTCGGAGAAGATGATCGCCGAATCCGAGACAGCACAGAACTTCCTCTCGATGGTCGGAATCACCTTCTTCCTCATCGCCCTCTTCGTCTCCGCGATGGTCATCGCGAACACGTTCTCGATCATCGTCGCCGGCCGCAGCCGCCAACTGGCTCTGCTGCGCCTCATCGGGGCGTCGTCGAAACGGCTGCGCAGGGCCGCCTCGGTGGAGGGGCTGATCATCTCCGTCCCCGCCGCGGTGCTCGCCTTCGCAGCGTCGACCGGGCTGGCGAAAGCGGCCCAGAATTACCTGGGCAACGCCATCACCGAGGAGGTCGCTCTCCTCACCCCGACCATGGCCGTTCCCGCGCTCGCCACCATCATCGTGACCTGGCTGTCGGCGTACTTGGGCGCGCGCCGCATCACCGGGATCTCTCCGATCGAGGCGACCTCGCAGGCGGTCGAAAGCCGCCCCGAGGATGCCCGTGCCTCACTCGGGGGACTCACCGCCTCGCTGATTCTGCTGTCCATGGGCCTGACGTTCCTCGTCAATTCCGTGATCGGAGCCGCCGACCATCGGATCAGCCTGATGAGCGTGGTGCTCACTGCGTTCGGGTCGAGTCTGACGTTCCTCGGTGTCGTCATCGGTCATCCGTGGATCCTGCCTCCGGTGCAGGCGGCGATCGGCTGGCTGGTCGGACGCACCGCGGTGTCCCGGCTGGCCGCATCGACGATCGCCCGCCATCCCACCCGGAACGCGCGCACGGTCATCGGGCTCGTCATCGGCATCACGCTCATCGTCATGTTCGCCACCGCCATGACCACCTTCCGCGATCAGCTGCTGCGGTATGCGCGCTCCCTCGGCGAAGAGGGGTGGGGCGGTCTCGAGGACGCGCTGGCCACCGTCATCGACAAGTCGATGCTGTTCGCCTTCGCCCTCATCCTCTTCTCCGTGATCATCGCCGTCATCGGCGTCGCGAACACGCTCATGCTCTCCGTGCGGCAGCGCACTCAGGAGATCGGCCTGCTCATGGCACTGGGCCAAACCCCGAAGCGCGTGCGGCGGATGATCACGGCCGAAGGCCTGCAGCTGAGCCTGACCGCGTGCCTGGTTGCCGTGCCGCTGGGTATCGGCTTCGGCTGGGTCGGCGCGCTTACCCTGCTCTCGCCCCTGCTCGGACTCTTCGCGCCGAGCGTGCCCTGGGTAGTCGTCATCGCCGTCGTCGCAGGCACCCTCGTCGCCGTGTTCGTTGCCAGCCGCGAACCTGCCCGAGCGGCGACGTCGATCAGTCCCGTCCAGGCCCTCGAAGCCGTGTGAGGTGCGGGACCGGGGTCGGCGCGGCGAATAGCACAGTTTGAGTTGAATAGCCCATGTTTGAAACTGGGCTGCCCACCTCAGACTGGGCTTCAGTCGCGAGCGGTGCCGGGAGCCTCAGCCGCGGCGGTGGGCGGAGACGCAGCGGCGGCGGTCGACGCGCATGACCCGGCTGCGGTTGCGCAGGTGCCGCTGTACGCAGTCCGGCGGGCCGTCGAAGTCCGGTCGGGGAGTGCGGGTGACGACAGCGGGTTTCTGCTCGAGGGCGAGTGAGTCGGCTTCCCACTCCGGAGTGCGGCGCGCGCCGAATTCGGACGTTTCGATGAACGCCCGGAACTCCTCGACCAGCCGCTCCTGCATGTCATAGAGGCTCTCATCATTTCCGGGGAAATCGAGGAGGACTTCAATGGCCTCCCCGGCGACGACGATCCGCGCGATCAGCCGACGCTCATCGTCGGTATCGCGAAGCATCGCGATGCTGTCCCACTCGTAGTTGGCGAACATGCCGAGAACAATCGGCGTGACGACCTTCTCGCAGAGCACATCCTGCGTAAGTTCGATGCGGTCCATGTGTCCCACCATAGGTCCTCATCCGCCGGGATTCCGAAGGCGTCTCGGAGTTTTGCGGAATCCTCCGCGGATCTGAGGTATCCGGCAGACTTCGTGCGGTTCCGCGCCAGTGCATTCGCGACCGCGACGAAGGCGGCACCGCATAGACTGGGCCCATGCCCCGCAGTCCGCTTCCGCCTCGAGAGGGAATCTCGGCGACCGCGCTGCGCGCCCCCGGTGGCAAGGCCACTCACGCCAAGAATCACCTGCCCGTTCCCGACTCCATCGGGGAATGGCTCGAATCCGAATTCCCCGAGGCGGCCCCCGAATCCCGACGGGCGCTGCTGACCGATGGGGACCTCCGCGACGAGGCGGGGCACCCGGTGACCTGGGACGATCCGGTCATCCCGGGCGGGTTCTACTTCTTCCACCGTCCTGTCCCGCCCGAAGAACGAATCCCCTTCGAAGTCGGCATCGTGTTCGAGGATGAGGACCTGCTCGTCGTCGACAAACCCCACTTCCTGGCCAGCACCCCGAACGGACGCTTCGTCCGCGAATGCGTCGTCACCCGTCTGCGCGTCGACCTCGACCAGCCCGACCTCGTCGCCATCCATCGCCTCGACCGGATCACCGCCGGACTGCTCGTCCTGTCGAAACGGCCCGAGACACGCGGCCGCTACCAGCGCCTGTTCCAAGACCGCAGGGTCCACAAAACGTACCGCGCCCTGGCCCCGGCACCACCTGCAGACATGGAGTTTCCGCTCGTCCGTGAATCACGCCTGGTGAAGCCCGTCGGAGGACGCCAAGTCCTCGAAGTCGCGGGGGAGTCGAACGCGATCAGCCGGATCCGCCTGGTGCGCGCCGTCCCGTCAATCTCTGGACCCAGCCCCACCGCGACTGAACTGGACATCGCCGTCGGTGCGCCGTCTCGGCGAGAGGATGCCGACGTCGAACCTCGTGATCGAACAAGGGGCGAGGACGAAGCGCCGCCTCGGCGGGGGGTTGCCGAGTACGAGCTCGAGCCGGTCACCGGCAAGACCCACCAGCTGCGGGTGCACATGAACGCGCTCGGGCTGCCCATCCTCGGTGATCCGGTCTATCCGGTCGACCTCGCCCCGGACCCCTACGACTTCTCATCGCCGCTGCAGCTGTTGGCCGCGGAGATCGCATTCGACGATCCGCTGACCGGAGTGAGCCGACGATTCGAGAGCGGACTCGGCCTCGATCCTGCTGCGGTCAGCTCCGATCCGGGCGAAACCCGGTAGCCTGGTGTTATGAGTCCACACGCCCCCGGATGCACATCAGAGGCCATCGTCGCCCTTGTCCGCACCCGCATCACCGACGGTGAGTACCCGGCAGGAAGCCCGGTCCGCGATGGTGCCTTGGCCAAGGAGTTCAACGTTTCGCGCAACACCGCCCGCGAATCGCTGAGCCTGCTGCGCCACGCCGGGCTGCTCACTCAGGAACCCAACCGGGGCTTCTTCGTCTCCACCTTCGGCATCGACGAACTCAAGGACCTCTACCGCGCCCGCCGGGTCTTCGAAATCCGCGCCGTCCAGGAATCGCAGGACGCCACCGACGAGGCGATGGCCGCCGTCGAAGCCTCCGTGGTCCGGGCCGAGACCGCACCGAAGAACGAAACCTGGGCGGATGCCCAGGAGCACTCGGCGTCGTTCCACCGGGCGATCGTCGGGCTGCTGGGCTCACCGCTGCTCGATGAGTTCTACCTCAACCTCATGGCTCGGCTGTCGACGACGTTCTCGCGCTCGCCCGAACCCGGCAAATACCACTCGCACTGGGCGAATCCGCATCGGGACATCCTCGAGAAGATGAAATCCGGGGATCGGCAGGGGGCCGAAGGACTGCTGCGCATCCACCTCGACGATTCCGAAGCCTCGACGCTCGACCTCGCACGGTCCGTGGGGGAGGGGCGCTAGGGGGCCGGCGTTCGGACACTTTGCCGTTCACGCGACTCAACGCCCTGCTCTAGCGCGATTCCCACAGCATTTCCTGTGTAGCCAGTCTCACAGTGCCCGGTGCTTGAACCCATAGCGGTCGAGACTCTGGCTCCGATAGCATTGAGCCACCGTATCTTCGCGTCGAAAGGCTGTCTTCATGGGAAACCCTGAGCAGGAATCACAGGCCGCAAACGATCCGTTCTCGCTGACGGGACTCACGTATGACGATGTCCTCCTCCTGCCAGGCGACACCGATGTCATCCCTTCCGAAGCCTCCACGGCCTCCCGGCTGACCAAGGAGATCGAGCTCAACATCCCGCTCGTCTCCGCGGCTATGGACACCGTGACCGAATCCCGGATGGCGATCGCCATGGCCCGCATCGGCGGTCTGGGCATCATCCACCGCAACCTCTCTGCCGAGGATCAGGCGAACCAGGTCGACTACGTCAAGCGCTCCGAATCGGGCATGATCAACGACCCCTTGACGATCACTGCCGACAAGACGCTCGAAGAGCTCGACGAGATCTGCGGCAAGTACCGCATCTCCGGACTGCCCGTCGTCGATGAGAACAACGTGCTCGTGGGCATCGTGACCAACCGCGACCTGCGCTTCGTCACCCGCAGCGAATTTCCCACTCGCACCGTCGCCGAGACGATGACGAAGATGCCACTGGTCACCGCGCCCGTTGGGGTGGCCGCCGAGAAGGCCTTCGAACTGCTCGCCGAACATAAGGTCGAGAAGCTGCCCCTGGTCGACGACAACAACGTCATCCAGGGCCTCATCACCGTCAAGGACTTCGTCAAGACCGAGGAATATCCGCTGGCCACCAAGGACGACGAAGGCCGCCTGCGCGTCGGTGCCGCCGTCGGTTTCTACGGTGACGCCTACGAGCGCGCGGGAATGCTCGCCGAGGCGGGAGCCGACGTCCTCGTCGTCGACACCGCCAACGGCCACGCCCGCGGAGTCACCGACATGATCAAGAAGATCAAGTCCGACCCGGCGTTCTCCGCCGTGCAGATCATCGGCGGAAACGTCGCCACGAAGGAAGGCGCGCAGGCGCTCGTCGAGGCCGGAGTCGACGCCGTCAAGGTCGGCGTGGGACCCGGATCGATCTGCACCACCCGTGTCGTCGCCGGTGTCGGCGTCCCGCAGGTCACGGCCGTCCACCTCGCCGCTCAGGCGCCCGAGCCGCCGGAGTTCCGGTCATCGCCGATGGCGGACTCCAGTACTCCGGTGACATCGGCAAGGCCCTGGTCGCCGGTGCCGACACCGTCATGCTCGGCTCCCTGCTGGCCGGCTGCAACGAGTCGCCGGGCGAACTCATCTTCGTCAACGGCAAACAGTACAAGGCCTACCGCGGCATGGGCTCGCTGGGCGCCATGGCTCCGCGCAAGGGCAAGTCGTATTCGAAGGACCGCTACTTCCAGGCCGATATCGCCACCGATACCGACCTCATCCCCGAGGGTATCGAAGGCCGAGTCGCCTACCGCGGTCACCTCAAGCAGGTCGCCCACCAGCTCACCGGAGGTCTGCGCCAGACGATGTTCTACGTCGGCGCGCGCACCGTCGACGAGCTCAAGGCCAAGGGCAAGTTCGTCCGTCTGACCACGGCAGGACTGAAAGAAAGCCACCCGCACGATATCCAGATGACCGTCGAGGCCCCGAACTACGTCGTGAAGTGACGTAGGCGGGCACATCTGACGGAGATGCCTCTGGTCGATGAGAAGCCGCAGTTTCCGTATTTTCGCGGAGGCTGCGGCTTCTTGCTTATGTGGATGCCGACGGCGCGGGGCGAATTCCTGGCCTTTCAACGGGCGGCTGTGACTCTGCAGCGCCCGAGCAGATTGTTGGGTCGATCCACGGTGGTCTGCGGGCTGAAACCACCGTGGATCGACCCATCAATTCGCGGTTACCGGGGTCCGTGCTGTCTCACGATGCTGGATGACACACCCTGTTGTGACGAAGACCACGCGCTCGTTTTCCGGCCGATGCACCCGTAGTGTGAACGGGCTCCTTGCCTGATGAGTGCTGGGGAGAGGCGGCATCGGCCCCGATGAGAGGTCTACTTCCGTAGTCAGCGAACCCGACTGATATCTCTTCGGAAACAGAGAAAGTTAGGGTAGGTTTCCCTAATGCGAGCCGCGCTTCGCGGTGCGCATCATCGAAGGAGGAAACCTCACAGTGACGACTTCTCTGCTCTACGACACCGAAGCGACACCCACCTCAGCACCCCTTCAGACCCCCGAAATCCCCCACGCGAACTCCGAGTCCAGCGCCCCGATCGCGGCGCCGGAGGTCGTCAACCCCACCCTTGCCGAGGTCCGGAACCCGACCGGTACCGATGCGCTCCTCGGCGCCCACAGCGCAGACGAATACACATCGCTCATGCACAACGTCGTCGACGCACTCGGCGAACGATTCCGCACCACTGAGCGCGCCGCCTCGGCGAAGGACCGCTCCGGACTGCAGGCTGCCGTCGATGCTGTCGACCTCGACACCGCCGGAGTCGGCAACGCCGAAGCCCTGCGCGAAGTCGACGCCCTCTACGCCGACAACGCCGTGTGGTTCCACCACCCCAGCTACGTCGCCCACCTCAACTGCCCCGTCGCCGTGCCCGCCGTCGCCGCCGAAGCGATGCTCGCGGCCATCAACACTTCGGTCGACACCTACGACCAATCCGAGGTCGCCACCCTCATGGAACGCCGCCTCATCGACTGGACCTGCGGCCACCTCGGCTTCGCCGGCGGCGACGGAATCTTCACCTCCGGAGGCACGCAGTCGAACCTCCAAGCGCTGTTCCTCGCCCGCGAAAACGTGCTTGCCGGACTGGCCGATCACGCCGACGAATCCGAACGTGGCGGGTCCGTTGACGCAGAACCTCGCCGAGGCGGCCCCGACCTGGGTGAGCCCACCCGCCGTGACCAGCTGTCCCGGCTGCGGATCCTCGCGACCGATCAGGCTCACTTCTCCGTGTCCCGTGCGGCCTTCCTCCTCGGCCTCGACGCCGAGGCGGTCGTGACCGTCCCGACCGACCGGACCGGGCGCATGGACGCCGAGGCGCTGAACGCGAGCCTGCTCGCCATCGACGCGAACGACCAGATCCCCATGGCCGTCGTCGCCACCGCCGGAACCACCGACCTCGGAGTCATCGACCCGCTCGAGACCATCGCCGAGGTCTGCTCATCGGCGAACGTGTGGCTGCATGTCGACGCTGCATACGGCGGCGGACTGCTCTGGGCCCCACAACGAGCCCACCTGCTCGACGGGATCTCCGGGGCCACCTCGGTGACCATCGACTTCCACAAGACGTTCTTCCAGCCGGTGTCCTCCTCGGCCCTGCTGATCAGGGACGCGAGCCTGTTCGCACCGACGATCCACCACCACGACTACCTCAACCCCGAAGCCGAAGCACAGGGCGCCGACGCCGAACCGAACCAGGTCGACAAGTCCCTGCAGACCACCCGACGCTTCGACGCGCTCAAACTCTGGACGACGCTGCGCGCCCGCGGCGCATCCGAGATCGGGTCGATGCTCGACACGGTCTGCGACCTCGCGGCCGACGTCCGGGCGCTGCTCGAGGATCAGGCTGACTTCGAGGTGCTCGGTGCCTCGGACCTGTCCACGGTGCTCTTCCGATTCACCCCGGTGGCCGCGGACCAGGTCACCTGCGACGAACTCGTGCCGCTCATCCGCCGCGTCCTCTTCCGCTCCGGCCGGCCGCCATCGCCCGCACCGTCATCGACGACCGGCCATGGCTCAAACTCACCCTGCTCAACCCCGACACCAGCATCGACGACATCACTGCCGTGCTCGACCTCGTCCGCGCCACCGGCCACGGAATCCTCGCCGGCCGGGATCTCGAGGGCGCCGCAGACATCGAAAGCGCTGCAACCGAAGGAGGCGCAGCATGAGCGCAGATTCCACGCACATCCACGACATCCTCGGCGTCGGCATCGGCCCCTTCGGCCTCGGCCTGGCCGCACTGTCGGAACCTCTCGACGACGTCGACGCGATCTTCCTCGACCAGCGGCCCGAATTCCGCTGGCATCCGGGCATGATGATCGAAGGCTCGACCATCCAGGTGCCGTTCCTCGCCGACCTCGTCACCATGGCCGATCCCACCTCGCCGTACTCATTCCTCAACTTCCTCAAGGAGCGCCGGCGGCTCTACCCGTTCTACATCCGCGAATCCTTCTACCCCCTCCGCGCCGAATTCGACGAGTACTGCCGGTGGGTCGCCGCCCAGTTGGATACGCTGCGGTGGAACCGTCGCGTCGTGTCCGTGACCAGGGAGAAGGGTGTGTTCACTGCCTCGCCGAGGTGGCCGACGACTCCGGTTCGATCGTGACGACCGAGACCTACCGCGCCCGGCATCTCGTGCTCGGAGTGGGAACGCAGCCGGTGCTGCCGCCCGCGCTGCAGGGACTTAGGCGTGACGCCGGCGCCGATACTTCCGGAGCCGGACCGGACGGAGTCGCCGAACCGGATGGTGTCGCCGGCTCGCCCGCTGCCGGCCCGCTCGTCCACACCGCCGACTACCTCGAGAACCGCGAAGCGCTGCTCGATTCCGGTGCGATCACGATCGTCGGCAGCGGCCAGTCCGCCGCCGAGATCTACCGTGACCTCATCGACGATGCCGAGGACCGAGGCGTCCGTTTGGATTGGGTGACCCGCTCGCCGCGGTTCTTCCCGATGGAGTACACGAAGCTCACCCTCGAGATGACCTCCCCGGAATACACCGACCACTTCCGATCCCTGCCCGACGAGCTGCGCGAACGCGTCGGTCGTGAACAGCGCAATCTGTACAAGGGCATCTCGGCCGACCTCGTCGACGACATCCACGACACTCTCTATAGACTCAGTCGATGTGGCAGGCAGCTGCTGACGAACCTCATCTCCGAAGCCGAACTCGAGAGCGCCGACATTGACCCGATCAGCGGCGAATACCTGCTCGGATTCCGCAACACCGCACTGGGCAAGACCTTCACCAGGCGGTCCGGATCGGTCGTCGCGGCCACCGGATACAAGTCACAGGTGCCGGACTTCCTCAGCCCCCTTGGTGACGATATCCGTCTGGACTCTCGCGGCCGTCTCGACGTCAGCCGCCATTACGCGATCAACGACGAGGGCACCATCCACGTCGTGGGCGGCGAAGAGCACACCCACGGCGTCACCGCCCCTGACCTGGGCTTCGGTCCCTGGCGGGCCTCGGTGGTGCTCGCCGCGGTGACCGGTCGAGAACCGTATCCGATCGAACGGACCATCGCCTTCCAGACCTTCGGAGTGCCGGCCGACGAATCCGACGCCTCCGTGCTTGCCACCGCGAACTCGACCGAGGGAGATTCCCGAGCCGGCTCCGCCGACGCTGATTCCGGGGACGACTCCGCCGCCTTCGCACTCGACGACTCCAAGGAGATGTCACACGCATGACCACCGAACTCATCACCGAACCGAGCAAGCTCACGGCCGCCTCTGCGACAGTGTCCATCCGTCCGCTCGACGTCGACCGGAACACCGCCCGGATCCACGAGTGGCTGACCCACCCACGCGCACACTACTGGATGATGACCGACCTAAACGAGAACGAGGTCCGGGCCTACTTGGAAGGCATTCGCGACTCCGCGGACGACGCCGGTTGGGTCGGATCCGTCGACGGAGATGACTGCTTCTACGTCGAGACCTACACTCCCGACAGCCTCATCCCGCAGAACGTCCTGGCCACCGGACCTAGCGACATCGGGATGCACCTGCTCGTCGCACCACCGGCAGGACCTGCCGTGCACGGACTTACCGACCGGATCATGGCAGCGGTCATCGACTTCTGCCTCAAACCCGGTGACCAGGGAGGACGCGGTGCCGAACGTGTCGTCGTCGAACCCGATGCACGAAACGACGCGATCATCGAGAAGAACCGAGCCGCCGGCTTCACCCCCATCACCGAGGCGACCATCATGATGGGCGAGATCGCGAAACGCGCGCTCGTGAGCGTATGCACCCGCGCGGATTTCGAGTCCAGCGCACTGGCCCCGTTCGTCGGCGTCGGAGGCCTGGGACCGACGCCCATCAACTCGGATCACGCACGACCGACTCTCGTCGCTGAGACCGAGGAATCGGCTGGCGACCAGAAGCTGACGGAATCACGAATGAGCCGGAGAACAGCAACGCCGCCGGCGCCATACGCCCATCTCAACTCCGATGCGTTCTCCGTCGTACAACGCCACCTCGTCGCCAAAGCCCTGTCCGAATTCGCCCACGAACGACTCATCCATCCGGTGAGCGTCGGTGCGGGCGGGGGAGCCGCCGCGAATGGCAACGCACATGCGGACGGGAGAGCCGCCTCGGCGAATGGTGACGACCAAGCCTGGGAACTGAACATCGACGGAGCCAGCCGGTACACATTTACCGCGCGGTGCTGACGCTCGAACACTGGGTCATCGACGAAGTCAGCATCACCCGGTGGTGCGACGGATCCGAGGTTCCGCTCGACGCCCAGGAACTCATCGTCGAACTCCAAGACGCACTCTCCATCCCCGAGGACCTCATATCCACCTACCTCGAGGAGCTCGCATCGACCCTGGCCGGGGCCGCGTACAAACTCGAAGGCGCTCGAGCCGGTCGCAGGCCGGATGCGCGTACGCTCGCCGATGCGGACTTCCAGACCACCGAGGCAGCCATGACCGAAGGGCACCCCGGGTTCCTCGCGAACAACGGCCGCATCGGATTCGGCCTCAGCGACTTCCGCACATGGGCACCGGAGAACGGCGAACTCAATCGCATCGAATGGGTGGCGGCGAGGCGCGAACTCAGCCATCTCTCTTTGGGCGTTGGACTCGATGAGGAGAGCCACCTCGGTGAGGCGCTCAGCGAAGCCGAACGGGACCTCTTCGGTTCCCGGATCCGGGCGGCGGGACAGGACCCAGCGGACTTCCACCTCATGCCGATCCACCCGTGGCAGGCCGACCATCGACTGTCGATCACCTTCGCCGCGGACATCGCCCGAGGTGATCTGCTGCCGCTCGGGGAGGGGCTTGATAAGCATCAGGCGCAGCAGTCCCTGCGCACGTTCTTCAACCACTCGCGGACCGGAGCGCCGTACGTCAAGGTCGCGCTCGCCGTGCAGAACATGGGATTCCTGCGCGGGCTGTCGCCGAAGTACATGCGCGACACTCCGGCCATCAACGACTGGGTCGCGAACCTCATCTCCGCCGATGACACCTTCGCCGCGACCGGATTCCGAGTGCTGCGGGAGCGTGCCGCACTCGGCTACACCGGCGATGTCTACCACCGGACGAAGGAGACGAACCCGCACCGGAAGATGCTCGCCGCCCTATGGCGGGAGAACCCCATCGAGCAGATCGCTCCAGGTCAGAGGCTCATCACGATGGCCGCGCTGCTGCACCGGGACCATCAGGGTGTGTCCTTGGCTAGTGAATTGATCAACGCCTCGGGGCTGAGCGCCGCGGCATGGATGCGCAGCTACCTGCGGGCCTACCTGAAACCGCTCGTGCATGCGCTGCTCGCGCACGATCTCGTATTCATGCCGCACGGGGAGAACCTCATCCTCATCCTCGACGAGCACACGGTGACCGGGGCATTCATGAAGGACATCGGTGAGGAAGTCGCCGTGCTCGGCCACCGCGAACTGCCTGCCGACGTCGAACGCATCCGAGCCGTGGTGTCGGGGGAGGAGAAGGCCCTGGCGGTCTTCACCGACATGTTCGACGGGGTGCTGCGGCACCTGTCGGGAATCCTCGACGCCGATGGTCTGTTGCCGGCCGATCGGTTCTGGGCGATCGTCGCCGAGACCCTCGACGACTACGAGGCAGAGCACCCGGAGTCCGCACGCGGGGTCAGCGGTGACGTCGATCTGCGCGCCGATCATTTCGCTCATTCGTGCCTCAACCGACTGCAGCTGAAGAACACGAAGCAGATGGTCGACATCGGCAACCAAGCCGAATCGCTGCTCTACGCCGGCACCATGCCCAACCCCGTGGCCCGCTGAGCCGAACCGACGACAACCTCGCCGAGGTGGGACTCCGGAAGGATGTCCCGCCTCGGCGAGTGCGTTCATCCCTCATGCCCACCGGTTAGTATCATTCCAACGGTTGCCTGCGCGTCGATGCGCAGAGTCACGAACCGGTCCGCAGACTCAAAGGTGCGCACATGGCGAAGCGAAACGATCGGCCGACTCTGGCCACGGTCGCCGAACGCGCCGGTGTGAGCATCAAAACCGCCTCCCGCGTCCTCAACGGCGAAAAGCACGTCGCCGCCTCAACCGCGGAGAAGGTCGAAGCCGCCGCAGAAGAACTCGGATTCCGCCTCAATTCCACGGCCCGCCGACTCCGCGCCGGAGGCCGCTCACCCTATATCGGCGTCGTCCTCTCCGACGCGGGGGACGCCTTCCAAGCCCGTGCCTTCGGCGCTATCGAAGCCGAACTCGCCGCCCTCGACCTGCGCCCGGTGGTGACAGTCGTCGGCGACGATCCCGACCGAGAGGAAGCCTTCCTCGACGAATGCCTCGCCAACGACCTGACCGGGATCATCGTCATCCGCGCCCACCCCGAGGCGGCCGAGACCTACGCACGAGCCGCCTCGGCGCCGGGCATCCGAATCGTCACCCTCGACCCTGCGGTAGGCGGCCCAGGGATCAGCGTCTTCGCAGGTGACGACCATGAAGCGGGGCGCCTCGCGGCCGAACAGCTGCTCGCCCACGGACACATGGCGCTCGGCGTCATCGGCGACCATTCGCCCAGCCTCATCACCACCCGCCGGCTGCAGGGAATCCGGGACGCCATCGCCGGCCGCCGCGGCGTCGGGTGGCGCGCCTATATGCGCGAAGACGCCCACGACGAAGCCAGCGCGAAGAACGTCGTCGCCGCCTGGCTGGGCTCGCGCAGCGCCCCCAGCGCACTCATCACCCTGTCCGCGACCGTGACTCAAGGTGCCATCGACGCCTGCCGCCGCCTCGGCGAATGGCCGGCCCTGGTCGGCATCGACGATTTCCCCACCGCCGAACTCCTCGACGTCACCGTCGTCGATCGCAACGTCGAATCCCTCGCCGCCGAGGCGGTCCGACGACTCCGGTCCGGCGCGGAACCCACCGATTCCGGGGGAGGAGAGGGCCGCCTCGGCGAGGGTAGGAATCAGCATCCGTCGGAGACGACCGGGCGCGAACGCGTCGATGACGGTGTGCCGGAATTCGACAACGCGCTCTGTGTCATCGCTCGCGGCAGCGGTGAGGAGCCTCCCGACACCCGCTGAAAACTTTTGCCGAAACAGTTGACAGCAGGCGACGTTCGGCGAATCATATTCAACAGCCTGACAACGTTGTCAGAAAGATTGAAAGGTTCACAATGAGGCACAACCTTGACTCCCACAAGAAGCTGGCGCTCCTCGGTGCCTCGGTCGCGATCGGTGCTCTTGCACTCAGCGGCTGCGGCAACCAGAAAGGCCAGGGAAACGACGAGGCCGACAGCGGGTCCGGCGGTGACGGAGATGTCACGATCGCACTGCTGCTGCCCGAGTCGAAGACCACCCGGTACGAGTCGCTCGACAAGCCGAACTTCGAGAAGTACGTCAAAGAGGCCGACCCAGACGCGAAGGTCGAATACCGCAACGCCAATCAGGACGCGACTCAGCAGCAGCAACAGGTCGAGGCCGCCGTGACCGAGGGTGTCGACGCCATCGTCCTCGACCCCGTCGACGCTTCCGCCGTCTCCTCTGCGCTCTCGAAGGCCGAAGCGAAGAAGATCCCGGTCATCTCCTACGACCGCTTCTTCGAAGGTGCGGCCTACTACACCTCGTTCGACAACAAGAAGATCGGCAACCTGCAGGGCCAGGCCGTCCTCGACGGGCTCAAGGAAGCTGGAGTCGACCCGAAGTCGGGACCGGTCTGGATGGTGAACGGCGACCCGAAGGACCCGAACGCCGCGGACTTCAAGGCCGGTGCGGAAGAGACCCTGAAGGGCGCCGGCGTCGACATCGCCGCCAGCCACGACACCCTCGACTGGAACCCCGACGACGCACGCCAGTGGGTCGAGGGTCAGCTGCAGGGCAAGGGTGAGAAGCCGATCGCGATCTACGCGGCCAACGACGGCACGCCGGCGGTGTCATCGCCGCGACGAAGAAGGCCAAGGTCGATCCCGTCGTGACCGGTCAGGACGCCGAGGTGGACGGTCTGCAGAACATCCTCAAAGGTGACCAGTACGCCACGATCTACAAGTCGATTCCGCCGCAGGCCGAGTTCGCAGCCAAGGCCGCCGTGGCTCTGGCAGCGGGCGAGGAAGTCGATGCAGGAACGACCTACAAGGACACCCCCACGGACTTCGTTGAAGCCAAAGTCGTCACCACCGACACCATCAAGGACATCGTCGGTGATCAGATCAAGGCCGAGGACATCTGCACCGGGAAGGTGGAGAAGCTCTGCGCCGATGCCGGCGTGAAGTGAGCGCGTGAGCGTTCATGATCTGACGTGACCGACCTCGAGCCGGCGACCATCACCGGTCGCCGGCCGCCGGGGTCAACGACTGCGACAAGTAGGAACAGATGACACCAGAGACACCCGAACCGGCAGCTGCGGCGACGCGGACGCCGGGCAGCGACAGCGAGCCGGTGCTCGAACTGCGCGGAATCAACAAACGGTTCGGCGCCGTCCAAGCGCTGAGCGACATCCATCTCAGCGTCGGTCGCGGCGAAGTCGTCGGCCTCGTAGGCGACAACGGCGCCGGCAAATCGACACTCATCAAGGTCATCGCCGGAGTCCACGCCGCCGATGAGGGCGAACTCATCATGAATGGGACATCGCAGAAATTCTCCTCCCCGAAGGACGCGCAGAGGGCCGGAGTGGCCACCGTGTTCCAGGACCTGTCTCTGTGTGAGAACCTCGACGTCGTCGCCAACCTGTTCCTCGGGCACGAGAAGACCCGTGGGGGAGTCCTCGACGAGGTGGCCATGGAAGCCAAATCCTGGGAGCTGCTGCGCAGCCTGTCGGCGAAGATCCCGAGCGTGCGCGTACCGATCGCGGCACTGTCCGGCGGACAACGTCAGACGGTCGCCATCGCCCGGTCCCTCCTCGGCGATCCTTCGCTGGTCATGCTCGACGAGCCGACGGCGGCCCTCGGTGTTGCCCAGACGGCCGAGGTGCTCAATCTCATCGAACGGCTCAAGGAACGCGACCTCGGCGTGCTGCTCGTCAGCCACAATATGGCCGATGTGCAGGCCGTGTGCGACCGGGTGCACGTGCTGCGCCTGGGCAAGGACGCCGGTGACTTCCCCGGAGACGAACGCACGGACGTGCTGGTCGCCGCGATCACCGGAGCCAGCGACAATGTCGTGACCAAACGCGCCGCACGGAGGGGTGAGCGCCGATGACCCGCAACTCCTTCATCACCGATGAGCGGATCTCGTCCGAAGGCATCGTCGGGACGTTCGTCAGACGGGTCAAAGAAGGGCAGCTGGGTTCGTTCCCCGTCATCTTCGCCCTCATCGTCATCGTCATCGTCTTCCAGTCGGCCGATTCCAACTTCATCTCGCCGGCCAACCTCGTCAATCTCTCCACCCAGGTGGCGTTCCTCGCGATCCTTGCTCTGGGCATCAACCTCATCCTACTCCTCGGCGAGATCGACCTGTCTCTGGCGCAGTTGGGCGGTCTGGCCGCCTCGCTGCTCGGTGTCCTCGTCGTCAGGCAGGGTGTGCCCCCGGCAATGGCGCTGATCATCATGCTGCTGCTCGGTCTGGTCGTCGGTGCGATCCAAGGCTGGTTCTTCGCCGTCGTCGGCATCCCGGCGTTCGTCGTCACCTTGGCTGGTCTGCTCGCATTCACCGGTCTGACCCTGACGACCTTGGGCACACAGAAGAACCTGTCGATGTCGGACACCTTCGCCTTCGACTTCGCGAGCTTCTACTTCCCGGCGATCTGGGCCTATATCTTCGGAGCGATTGCGATCATCGGCTTCGGCGGCGGCATCATCTATTCGAAGCTGCGCCGCCACCGCGAAGGCCTCAGCGCCCCGAGCTGGGCGTCGGTGATCGTGCGCATCGTGCTGCTGGCCGCCATCGTGTTCGGATTCCTCATCCTCGTCAATCAGGACTTCGGTCTGGCGATGCCGTTCTTCCTGATGATCGTCATCGCGATCATCATCGATCTCGTGCTGCGCAAGACCCGCTATGGCCGGTCGATCTACGCCGTCGGCGGCAAGGTCGAAGCCGCCCGGCGCGCTGGCATCCGCGTGACCTGGGTGCGCATCAGCGTGTTCATGGCAGCCGGAGTGTTGGCCGCACTGTTCGGGTTCATCAAGACCGGTGTGACGACGAATGCGGGATCGACGCTGGTGAGCACGCAGGACCTGCTCAACGCGATCGCGGCGGCTGTCATCGGCGGCACCTCGCTGTTCGGCGGTCGCGGAACCGCATGGGCCGCTGTGCTCGGTGCCCTGGTCGTCGGTGCGATCAACAACGGTCTCTACCTCATCGGCTTCAACTCCGATGCGCAGCAGATCATCACCGCACTCGTCCTGCTCACCGCCGTCGTCATCGATGCGCTCAGCCGCCGCGGACAGAGGTACGTCGGGCGGGGGTAGCGGCTGCTCTTCCCTCAGCGGACCCCGTTGCGGCGAAACCACCCTGAACCGGAGGTGGTTTCGCCGCGACGGGGTCCGCTCGGCGGTTCTGCTGGATGGAGGAGTCGCCCGTGTCCGACCGGGCTGATACAGTCGGAGCCATTGACATGGGGTGCCTCATGAGGATCCGTTCGCACCGAGAAGCTGCGCACGGAGGACACCGAGGCTGAGAGAACACCCATCGAACCTGATCTGGGCCATACTAGCGAAGGGATCGTCATGGTTGACTTCGACCTGCGTTCTGCCAATGCGCGACTGCGCGCAAGCAATCCACTCATCCAGTGCATCACGAACACCGTGGTACAGCAGTTCAGCGCGAACGTGCTCCTGGCCATCGGCGCCTCCCCGGCGATGCTCGACCACGAAGCCGACGCCGGACAGTTCGCCGGAATCGCCAACGGAATCCTCGTCAACTTCGGAACCGCCTCGAACCATCAGCTGCTCGCCGCCGACGCAGCCATCGACGTCGCGAACGCCGCCAGCAAGCCCTGGGTCCTCGACCCCGTGAGCGTCGGCGCCGTCGACTTCCGCACCTCCCGCATCCGCCGTGCCGCCGCCGATCACCCGACTGCCATCCGCGGCAACGCCTCCGAGGTCGCAGCACTCGCCGGAGTCGGACTCGGTGGTCGTGGAGTCGAATCCACCGATGAAGTCGATGCCGTCCTTCCCGCCGCGGCTCAACTGTCGCGAAAGACCGGCGCGATCGTCGCGGTCTCCGGACCCACCGACGCCGTCGTCGCCCACATCGACGGCACCGATCACGTCGCCCGGATCTCCGGCGGACACGAATTCATGCCGCTGGTCATCGGCACCGGCTGCTCACTCGGCGCCGTCACCGTCGCATACCTGGCCGCCGCCCGTGCCGGACTGGCCGACCCCGACGCCGACGTCTCAGCAATCAGCGCCCCCGAGCAGTCCGCGAACGGTGGGGCCGCCTCGGCGAAGTTCGAAGCCGTCGTCGCCGCCCACGCCCACTTCGCGGTCGCCGGGGAACTCGCCGCCGATGGTGCGAAGGGTCCGGGCAGCTACTCGGTGAACTTCCTCGACGCGCTCCACACCGTCGACGGTGACCGACTCGCGCAGGCGAGAATCGGCCTCGACACGCTCACCGCCGGCGAAGGCGTCCAGGCATGACCGCCGGATCCGCCCACATCGCTGACAACTCGGCCGACGACGGCGCAACCGTGAACGACCGAGACGGCTCGACCGACCGCTTCGCCGGAATCGACACGCGCCTCTACCTCGTCACCGACTCGGCGCAATGCGAGGCCGCCGGTCGCAGCGTCGCCGAGACCGTGCAGGCCGCCGTCGCCGGGGGAGTGGGCATCGTCCAGGTCCGCGACAAAGACATCGACGACGGTGACTTCTACTCGCTCACCCGCCAAGTCATCGCCGCCGTCGAAGCCGCCACCCGTGACACCGACCGCACGGTCCCCGTCGTCCTCAACGACCGCGTCGAGGTGGCCCGCCGCCTCAACGACGAAGGCGAGAACGTGCACATCCACGTCGGCCAAACTGACACCACCGTCGCCGAGGTGCGCGCCGCCCTGGGTGCGGAACCGCTCATCGGTCTCTCGGCCGCGAACAGCGACGAATTCGCCGCCGCCCGCGACTCCGGAGTCGTCGACCTCGTCGGCATCGGGCCGGTCTTTGACACTTCCACGAAAGCAGACGCCCCCGACGGAATCGGACCGGACCGTCTCCGCGAACTGGTGGCAGAAGCCGGCATCCCCGCGGTCGCGATCGGCGGCATCAACGCCGATCGTGCCCCTGACCTGAAGGGTCGTGGGCTGATCGGGATCTGCGTGGTCTCGGCGATCTGCATGGCTGACGATCCGAAGACTGCGGCCGAGGAGCTGCTCGCCGCTTTCACCGGGAGTGCACAGTGACGACCCGCCCGCCGATCACCCTGTCCATCGCCGGCACCGATCCCTCCGGCGGCGCCGGAATCCATGCCGACCTCAAGACCTTCACCGCGCGGAAGACCATGGGCACGACCGTCATCACTGCTCTCGTCGCGCAGAACACGCACGGTGTGTCCCGGGTCTATCCGATCGACGTCGATTTCGTCGCCGATCAGTTCGAGTCCGTGCTCGGCGACCTGCCCGTCGATGCGACGAAATCGGGAATGCTCGGCAGCCGTGACCTCGTCGAACTCGTCGTCGATCGCGCCGCCGAAGGTCGGCTCGGCTTCTATACCGTCGACCCTGTGATGATCGCGACCTCCGGCCACCGCCTCCTCGAGACCGATGCCGTTGACGCTGTGCGCACCCACCTGCTGCCCGTCGCCGACCTCATCACCCCCAACCTCCCCGAGGCGGCCCTGCTGATCTCCGACGACGAACCTGAAGCGCAGACGACTGAAGCCATGCGTGACCAGGCCCGGCGCCTGCTCGAACGCGGGCCCGGAGCGGTCCTGCTCAAGGGCGGACACGGCAGCGATGACGAAGTCATCGATATCCTCGCCACCGCCGACGGCCAGGTTCGCGAGTTCACCCACCCCCGCGTGACGACGATGAACACGCACGGAACTGGGTGCACCCTGTCAGCCGCGATCACCGCCGAGGTGGCCGTCCTCGGCCGCGAACACACAGAGATCGGGTCGGACATCCTCGGCGAGGCCGTCGGCAATGCCCTCGACTATCTTGCTCGCGCTCTCACCTCGGCTGCGGACTGGCAGCTGAGCCTGAATCCGGAGGGCGCCCACGGACCGGTCGACCACCAGGTCGACATCGTCAGCGGTCGACCCGCCTGAGGTATCCATCCCGCCTGACCACCACCTCACCGGAACCGCCAACTCACTCGAACCACCACGTCATACGAATCACCACGTCACACCAGCACAAGGGAGTTCCCATGACCGTCACCTTTACCGCCGGCCCACTGACCACCCAGCTGTGGGACCGCGTCGGTCCCATCGTCAAGCAGATCGAAGAGCTGCCGTTCCTCGCCCAGCTCGCCGACGGCAGCCTCGATCCGAAGGCCTTCGTCAATTACATCTCGCAGGACAGCCTCTACCTGAACGGATATGCCAAGGCCATGTCGTTCCTGGCCGCGAAGACCGTCGACCGTGAAGAATCCCGATTCTGGGCCGGATCTGCCGCCGAGGCGATCACCGTCGAAGAGGAGATGCACGCAGAACTGCTCGCCGACGCCCGACTCGCCTCGGCGCTGGAGGAGCTCACCGTGGAAGGCTCCCGTTTCAAGGCCTCCCCGACGACGCTGGGTTACGTGTCCTTCCTCGTCGCCAACGCCGCCAGCCGATCCTACGGCGAAGGCGTGGCCTCAGTGCTGCCCTGCTTCTGGGTGTACGCCCATATGGGCAAGGTGCTTGTCGACCGGGCCGGGCAGATGGCCGACGACCACCCCTACCGCACCTGGGTGCAGACCTATGACTCTCCCGACTTCGACGAATCGACCCGCCACGCCGTGCAGATCCTCGAACAGGAGCTAGCGAAGGCCCCGAGCGAGGAAGCCACCCGCATGCGCGCCGCCTTCGAGCAGGCCTGCGTCTTCGAACTCCACTTCTGGGCCTCTGCCCACGCCATGCAGAACTGGGACGTCTCCGTGTTCCTGCCCCAGGAAGTCACCGTCTGATCCCAGGGAACATCGGATCCCCCTCACCGAGGTGGCCCTGACCTTGAGTCGGTCACCTCGGTGGGGTGAGCCTGCGGTAGAAACGCCAGACGGCGAGCCCCGTGGCGGCGAGGAAGACGGCCGTCGGCACGAACGTCAGCCATTCCGGCATCGTTGCCGAACGCGCCCCCTCGGCGATGATGACGAGGATGGCCGCGACGAGCAGTGCGGTGAGCCCCGCGGTGATGCGCAGCAGCTCCATGAGGCAGTCGACGAGGTAGGTCCTCTCGTCGCGCTCGAGCCAATACTCCTTGTGCGGGGCATTGATGAGCGAGACCGGAAGTTTCTCGAACAGCGGCCTGATCGACATCAGAGCGGGCAGGCCGACGCCTATGGGCAGAAACATCGACAGGAGTCCCGTTTTCGACGTCCAGTCATCGGGCTGTCCGCCGGAGTCGAAGTGAGTGGCTACGTTCTCGGGCGCCTGCACCCAGAACCAGACGGAGAACCCGAGGAAGACGAGAATCGAGGCAATCGCGAAGACGAGCGCGGCTCTCTCGCTCGGTGGGTTCCGATGCGGCTGTGCAGGGGAAGGCATGTTGTCACTCTGACAACAGCCGTCAGCAACCTCAGGCGCGAGACGCTCCCGATCGACCATCCGGGTAATGAGTGAACGGACCGAACGATCCGAGCGCATGCCAGCCACGGCGCAGGGTGGTCCACAGGAGGACGTGATCGACCTCGATGAGGGGCACTCGGTCATGCTTCGGGCAGGCGAATCGTCCCACGAGGAAGACGATCGTTGCGAACATCACTGCGATCATGAGCAGAATCAGCAGATCCATGGCGGCCCCCTCACACCCTGTTGCGAATGCTTCTCTTTCAGTCTCGCCCCAAAATACTGAGAAAGATAGGGCTATCCCACCTGGTGGGCGCAAAGGTGATCAAAATCAACCCGGGCGTGAGACGCCGTTCACGCAAAGGACGAAGCGAGGCTCTCGGCAGCGCTGATGACGGACTGTGCGGCCGCCCGTCCCTGCTCGAGGGTGATCGAGGACGGGAACGTGAAGCGCACGCTCGTCTGCGCGACCTCCGCAGCGATCCCTAAGGCCGTGAGCACGTGCGAGGGTTCGTCGGAACCGACCGCGCAGGCCGAACCGCTCGAAGCCGTCACCCCGAGGCGTTCGAGCTCGAGCAGCACGGCCTCACCGGAGGTATTCGAGAAGCAGAACGACGCATGATTCGGAGTCCGCGTCGTCCGGCCGTCAAGGCCGGCCGTTCCCGCCGCGCCAGTCAGGAACGCCCCGGGCACAGCGCTGAGGACCGTGGCGATGAACTCATCGCGGACGGCCCGGACACGATCGGCGGCCTCATGCCGCTCCGCCTCGGCGAGTTCGATGGCCGTGGCGAACGCGACGGCCAGGGCCACATTCTCCGTGCCCGAGCGTCGTCCCGACTCCTGACCGCCGCCGTGGATGAGCGGTTCGACTGGGACGCGGGCGCGGATAGCGGCCACACCGATGCCCTTCGGCGCTCCGACCTTGTGCCCGGCCAAGCTGAGCGCATCGACGCCCAACCCGGTCAGCGGCAGCCATCCGGCCGCCTGCACCGCATCCGTGTGGAAGAGTGCTCCGGCCTCGTGGGCGATGCCGGCCAAGGCCGGAATGTCGGCCACGGTGCCGATCTCATTGTTCGCATAACCCAAGGTCACGAGCACGGTATCCGGGCGGATCGCTGCTGTGAGGGCTTCGGGGGTCACTGTCCCATCGGAGGCCGGGGCCACCTCGGTGACGGTGAATCCGTGGACGCGGGTCAGGAACTCCACCGAGGCGAGTACGGCTTCGTGTTCGATGGGGGAAGTGACGATATGCCGCCGAGGCGGCGCCACGGTCCCAGCCCGGCCCTGGGCCTGAGCTCGACTCTGAGTCCGAGCGCCGAGGGCCATGCCGATGATGGCGAGGTTGTCCGCCTCGGTGCCTCCGCTGGTGAACGTGATGTCCGTGGCGCGCATGCCGAGCACCTTCGCCACGCGAGCACGGGCATCGGCGAGGGCTTCGGCGGGTCCGCGCCCGAATTCGTGGTGGCTCGACGGGTTGCCGAACGCCCCGGCCAGATACGGCCAAGCGGCTTCGAGGGCTTCCCTGCGCACGGGGGCCGCGGCCGCGGTGTCGAGGTAGAGGCGCCCGGTCATCTCAGGCCTCGAGGGAGAGGTCGAGACCGAGGTCGATCGCACGGACGCTGTGGGTCAGCGCGCCCGATGAGATGACGTCGACGCCGGTGGCGGCGATCTCCGGAATCGTCTCCAGGGTGACGTTGCCGCTGGCTTCGACGACGGCGCGGCCGCCCACGAGTTCGACGCCTTCGCGCAGTTGAGCCGGGGTGAAGTTGTCGAGCATGATGATATCGGCGCCGCCGTCGAGCACCGCGGGCACCTGGTCGAGACGGTCGACTTCGACCTCGATCGTCGTCGTATGCGGCAGACGGGCACGGGCGGTGCGGATCGCCTCGGCGACGCTCAGCCCCTCACCGGTGAGCACGGCGAGGTGATTGTCCTTGGCCATGACCGCATCGGAGAGGCCGAAGCGATGGTTGTGCCCGCCGCCGCAGACCACGGCATGCTTCTCTAACGCCCGCAGGCCAGGAGTCGTCTTGCGGGTGTCGACGATGCGTGCCCGCCCCGCGGCGGCCTCGACAAAGGCGTGAGTCTGAGTGGCGATTCCGCTCATCCGCTGGCAGAAGTTCAATGCGATCCGCTCGGCCTGTAACACCGCCCGGGCGGGACCGGTGACCGTGGCAAGCACCTGACCCGCGGTGAAAGAGTCACCATCCGCGGCGGCAAGTTCCACTGCGACGTTCGGGTCGACGAGGGTGAAGGCGCGGGCGAAGACCTCGACCCCGGCGAGCACTCCGTCTTCGCGGGCACGCAGATCGGCCCTCGCCGAGGCGGTGGCAGGGATGAAGACCTCGCCGGTGAGATCGCCCCAGGGAGCGTCTTCGTCGAGGGCTGTGCGCAGTGCGGAATCGATGGTCGCAGCTGTCAGCATGCGGTGGCCTCCTGAAGCAGAGCGGTGGGCGAAGTGAGCGCGGTGGCGGTGCGAACGTCGGTGCGGGTATGCGCGCCGAGGCTGTGCTCCCGGGCCAACGCGTGCCGAGCCATATGTTCGGCGATGAGAGCGAGATTCGCGGTCTCGAGTGGCTTGATGCCGGGTACGGAATGGTCGGCGTTGAATTCCTGGTCATTGGTGAGGTCGCCGGTGGAGCCGTCGTCGTGGGCGGCGTGTTTGTGGGCACCGTCGTCGAGGCGGTCGAGCAGAGTCCGCAGGCCCTCGGCCGTGCGCTCCACACCCAGATGAGCCCAGGTCAGAGCCTGCAGCTCGGTTCGTGTCAGTGCCGTCTGGTGGAATGAATCGAGCTGGGGGAGTGGGAGGTCATGACTCACTGGATTCGAATCCTCGACGGCGAGGTCTGCACGGTGTGCGGAGAGGCCGGCTGCGGATGTATCGGCCGGCAGTGCGTCGATCGCCGCGGCGGCGCGGGAGGCGAAGACCGCGCCCTCGAGCAGCGAATTCGAGGCCAGCCGGTTGGCGCCGTGCACTCCGGTGCACGCGACCTCGCCGATGGCGAAGAGCCCCGCGATGCTCGTGCGACCGTCGCGATCTGTGGCCACCCCGCCCATGAAGTAGTGGGCGGCTGGGGTGACGGGAATGAGATCTCGGGACAGGTCGAGACCATGAGCGGCCAGACCAGTGGTGATGCTCGGGAACTTCGCCGTCACATCCGGCACGGCCCGTGCATCGAGGAAGCAGGGACGTCCGTCCTGAGCCGCTTGGCGGCGGTGCAGCGCGAGGGCGACGACGTCACGGGAGGCGAGCTCGGCGCGATCGTCGATGTCAGTCATGAACCGGTGGCCCGACTCGTCGAGGAGAAGAGCGCCGGCTCCGCGAACGGCCTCGGAGATGAGGAAGCCGGGACCAGAAAGGGCGGTGGGATGGAACTGGAAGAACTCGAGATCGGCGACCTCGGCACCGGCACGGATGGCCGCGGCCAAACCGTCACCGGTCGCCGCGGCCGGGTTCGTGGTATGCGCGAAGAGCTGCCCGGCCCCGCCGGTGGCCAGCACGACAGCATCGGCGGTGAGGCTCTTGACCCGACCGCCGCGGAGCACGGTGATTCCCGTGGCTCGAACGGGTCGATGCTCCTCGTCGGTGGTGAGGATATCGACGAGCATGGTGTCCTCGAGCAGGGTGACGCGACCTGCGGCCGCCTCGGCGCGCAGCTTCTCCGCCAGTGCGGTGCTGATCGCCCGACCGGTAGCATCGCCTCCGGAATGGAAGATGCGCGGATAGGAATGTGCCCCTTCCATACCCCTGACCCAGGTTCCGGTCGGATCGGTGTCGAAGTCCACCCCTGCCTCGGAGAGGGAGATGATCGCGTCACCACCGGCCTCGCACAGAATGCGCACGGCCTCCTGGTCGCAGTGTCCGGCACCTGCCGTGAGCGTATCGGCGATATGGGAATCGACCGTGTCGTCGGGGCCGATGACACCGGCGATGCCGCCCTGCGCCCACTCGGTGTTCGACTCGCCGAGGCGGCCCTTCGTCACGAGTGTGACCGTGTGGCGTCCGGACAGGCGCAGTGCCGTGGTCAGCCCCGCGATCCCGGAGCCTGCGACCATGACGCGACTCATCAGATCCGCGGCTTCGCGGCGAGCATCCGCTTCAGGGACACACGCGCAGGTTCGGCCACCTCGGCGTCGACGGAGATCTGGTTGACGACATGGCCGTCGATGAGGGATTCGAGGACCCAGGCGATGTAACCGGGGTGGATGCGATACATCGTCGAGCACGGGCAGATGACGGGATCGAGGCAGAAGATCTCGTGCTGCGGATGTTCGGCGGCCAGCCGCTGGACGAGGTTGATCTCGGTTCCGATGGCGAACGTGGTCGGCTCGGTCGCCTCGGCGATGGCCTTCGTGATGTACGCGGTCGACCCGGCCTCATCTGCGGCTTCGACGGTCTCACGCGGGCATTCGGGGTGGACGATGACGCGCACGTCCGGGTGCGTGGTGCGGGCCTTGTCGATCTGGGCGGGGGTGAAGCGCTTGTGCACGGAGCAGAAGCCCTGCCACAGGATGACGCGGGCCTCACGCAGCGTCTGCTCGTCGTTGTTGCCCAGCGGTCGGGCGGGATTCCACAGCGGCATCTCGTCGAGGCTGATTCCCATGTTCACCGCCGTGTTGCGGCCGAGGTGCTGGTCGGGGAAGAACAGGACCCGCTGCCCGCGTTCGAATGCCCACTCCAGGACCACCTCGGCGTTCGAGGAGGTGCACACGATTCCGCCGTTGCGGCCGCAGAAGCCCTTGATCGCGGCCGAGGAGTTCATGTACGTGACGGGAATGACCGGGACGCGACCGTCGGCGTCGGGTTCGGTGCCGAAGATCTCGGCAAGCTGCTCCCAGCAGTCCTCGACCTGATCGATGCTGGCCATATCGGCCATCGAACAGCCGGCGGCGAGGTTGGGCAGAATGACCGACTGCTCTGGTTTGGACAGCAGGTCGGCGGTCTCGGCCATGAAGTGGACGCCGCAGAAGACGATGGCCTCGGCCTCCGGATGGTTCTGGGCGGCCTGGGCGAGCATGAACGAGTCGCCGATGTAGTCGGCGTGTTCGACGACCTCGACCCGCTGATAGTGGTGGCCGAGCATGACGACGCGATCGCCGAGGGTGGCCTTCGCGGCGCGGATACGGGCATCGAGCTCCTCCGGCGCTTCCTGCTTGTACTCGTCGGGAATATCGCCCTGACGTGGGGCGGCGACCGGAATCGGATCGGCCATCGACGAACCAGGTCCGTAGCCGGGGCGTTCGTCGACGTCCCACGGGGCATCGAGCAGCTCCGTCGTGCACATATCGTCATTCGCGCCCGAGGCAGAGATGTCCTTGAGGGTGAGTTCGATCGAAGCTGTCGTGGTCATCATCGTCCTTCGCTCGGTGGGCGGGACCCGTGCCTGAAGTGCCTCGCATGTGGTGAGAGCCGCCCGAAATCTTTTACGCAGTTGTGCGTTTATTTCTTTGCGCAGATTTGAGCTTAATCCCGAGGGTGGGCAATGTACAACTCGCGACGCGCGGGTGCGACGCTGGGAGCGGGCGGATGTTCCAATGGGCGGCAGGTGGACGGTGGTCGCGCGCGCCGTCGAATCTGTCGATGGCTCTGCGCCCACGAGATGCAATAGGCTGTGGTCTGGCTCGCAATCCGAGTCGATGCGCATTGCGGTGGGCGCCCCCGTGAGAGACGCCGAGGCTTCGGACCGGAGCATCGGTCTCGCCCCGCCCGCGCCGGCACCGACGACATCGCATATCTGAAGGATTCTCATGCCCGAAGCGGCACAACCGAACCAGTTCACCACCACTTCCAGCACCGACACGAACGGCAACGTGACTGCCGCCGGTAGTACACCTGCCGGCGGCAATGCCCCGGCCGGCCCCAACGCGACGGCCAGCCCCGGCGCGACGGCCGGTGCCGCCTCGGCGGAACAGCCCGCCCCATACGGCGGTCCGGCGTCGGCACCCGCAGCGCCGCCTCGGCGAATTCGCACCCTCGACCTCATCAAGGCCAAGGCGAAAGGCAGGCGGTGGGCGATGCTGACCAGCTACGACCAGTACACGGCCGCCCTGTTCGAGCAAGCCGGTGTCGAGGCCCTGCTCATCGGCGATTCCGCCGCGAACAACGTCTACGGTCACGCCACCACCCTGCCGGTCACCGTCGACGAACTCATCCCCTTGGCCCGAGCCGTCGCCTCGGCGACTGCTCGGGCACTCATCGTCGCCGACCTGCCCTTCGGCAGCTACGAGATCTCCGATGAGCAGGCCGTGGCCACGGCCGTGCGCTTCATGAAGGAAGCCGGGGTCCACGCCGTCAAACTCGAAGGCGGGGCGCGGATGGCCTCCCGGATCAAGGCGATCACGACAGCGGGCATTCCCGTCATGGCGCACATCGGCTTCACTCCGCAGGCCGAGCACAACCTCGGCGGCTACAAGGTCCAGGGCCGCGGCGAAGCCGGAACTGAGCTGCTCGAAGACGCCCGCGCCGTGGCCGAAGCCGGAGCCTTCTCCGTGGTCATGGAGATGGTGCCCTCCGGGCTGGCTGGTCAGGTCACCGCGGAACTGGCGATCCCCACCGTCGGCATCGGCGCCGGTGCGAACTGCGACGCCCAGGTTCTCGTGTGGCAGGACATGGCGGGCCTGCGCACAGGTCGCGCCCCGCGCTTCGTCAAGCGCTACGCCGACCTGCATTCCGTGCTCACCGAAGCGGTCGGCCGTTATGTCGAAGAAGTGAAGTCCGGGGTCTTCCCCGAACCTGAGAGGAGCTTCGACTGATGGAGGTCGGAGGCATCCAGGCACTGCGCCGGTGGCGGGCCGAGCAGTCGGGCCGTGTCGGTCTCGTCCCGACGATGGGCGCCCTGCACTCCGGGCATCAGGCGCTGATGACGCGTGCCCGCGCAGAGTCCGATCTCGTCGTGGCCTCGATCTTCGTCAATCCTCTCCAGTTCGGTGCCGACGAGGACTTCGTCCAGTACCCGCGGCCTATCGAAGAGGATCTGAGGAAGTGCGAAGAGGCCGGCGTCGACTTCGTCTTCGCCCCGGCGCTGGCCGAGATGTACCCGTCCGCACCCGAAGTGCGGGTCGTCGCCGGGCGCATGGGGACCGTGTTCGAAGGCGCGGCCAGGCCCGGGCACTTCGACGGCGTGCTCACCGTCGTGGCGAAGCTCTTCACCCTCATCGCCCCCGACGTCACGGTATTCGGGCTCAAGGACATTCAGCAGTTCGTCCTGGTCAAACGCATGATCGCCGACCTCAACTTCGATATCGAACTTATCGGCCTGCCCGTCGTCCGGGATGCCGACGGTCTGGCCATGTCGAGCCGCAACACCTACCTGGTCCCGGAAGATCGGGCGCGTGCCCTGGCGATTCCGCGGGCTCTCAACGCCGCCGCCGAGGTGGCCGAACGGGGCCGTGGAACGGCAGGGTCGGGTGGCGCTGGTGTGGATCAGCCTGCCGCGGACACGGGCCTGCCTGCCGCCGTCGAAGCGGCCGCGCTCGCCGAATTGGAACCGGCCGCGAACCGTGGGGATCTCGAGATCGTGTACTGCAGTCTCGTCGAGGCCGCGACCCTTCGGCCGTGCCCACCGGACTTCACGGGACCGGCTCTGCTGCTCGTCTCCGCGACGGTCGGTGGGACTCATCTCATCGACAATCTGCCGCTGGAATTCTGACGCTATATGCAATTGTGATCGGTTTATGAAGATTCTGTTGAACGATCGACATATGCATATGTAAGCGACGGAAATGAGCCGGTAAATCGGGTTTCAATTGTCGGTTATCAGTCCCTGAACCCTTGTCCTCAATGTTCTCTGAGAATAGACTCAAAATCAGCAAGCGAAAATAAAACTTGCCGATTCGCTGAGTTCGAAGGAGATAAGCGGCATGCAAGGTATGGATATCTGGTCGGTCCTGGCGAAAGTCGGACTGGCAATCGTCATTCTCATTGTCACCTGGATTCTCGCCGCCATCGTCAAATGGGCGATCGGCAAACTCGTCACAAAGATTCCCGCACTTCAACGGGACGGAAGCAACGGTCAGCAGATCGGCAAATCGGTCGGGCAGATCGCCGGTCTCGTCATCTGGCTGCTCGGACTCATCGCTGTTCTCCAGCTGTTCAACCTCGATCAGGTGCTGACTCCGCTGCAGGGTCTGCTCGATGGAATCTTCGGATTCCTGCCGAATATCATCGGCGCAGGATTCATCTTCTTCATCGGCTATGTCTTTGCGAAGATCGCCAAGCAGCTCGTCCAGACCGCACTCAATGCCGTCGATCTGACGAAGCTGACGTCGAAGTTCCGCTCACTCGGCGACAAGGCCACCGGAATGGCCGACAGTGCCGGAAATGCTCAACCGCATCCCGACGCCACCCGGCAGTACGCTGCGCAGGGTCAGCAGGGCATGCCGCCGCAGGGCGGCCACCCGGGTCACGCGCCGAACCCGAACGCTGAGGCGAATGCGAAGATCTCGAACCTCATCGGCAACCTGGTCTTCGGAGTCATCATCATCGTTGTTGCGATCGCGGCGCTGCAGGTTCTCGGCATCAAAGCGATCTCGGAGCCTGCCCAGCAGATGCTCCAGATCTTCCTCAATGCGATCCCGCTCATCATCGCTGCCGGCATCCTGCTGGCCATCGGCTTCGTCATCGCCAAGTTCCTCGGCAATCTGTTCGAGCAGATCCTCCAGGGCATCGGTACCGACAAGGCCATCAATGAGATCGGGATCGTGCCCGAAGGCACCAGTGCCTCCAACGTGATCACCCGGCTCGTGCAGGTGGCCATCATGATCTTCTTCGCGATCATGGCCACCAAAATGCTCGGATTCCCGGAGATCACGAACATCCTCAACGAGATCCTCGATCTCGGCGGCAGCGTGCTCTTCGGCGCTGCGATCATCGCCGCCGGGTTCCTCATCGCCGCTCTCATCGGCAAGTTCATCACGAACAACCTCGCCAGCAAGGTGCTGCGCTACTCGGCGATCGCGCTGTTCATCGCGATGGGCCTGCGCTACATGGGTCTGGCCGATTCGATCATCAACCTCGCCTTCGGCGCCGTCGTCATCGGCGGTGCGGCGGCAGCCGCCCTGGCCTTCGGCCTCGGCGGACGTGAGGCGGCTGCGAAGATGTTGAACAAGGTCGACCTCGCCGAGGCAGCCGAGAAGAAGAACCCCGATGCCGTCGACAGCAGCACCCCGGGAACCGGACCGCACACTGACGGCGGTGGCGCCGGAAGCGGGGGAGCCTCCTCGGCGAATGAGAGCTGAGTGAGGGTCTGCACACCGAAACGAAGGGGGCGGGGCAGCCGAGGATCGACCTCGGTGCCCCGCCCCTCTCATATGCTCAGGGAGATCGTTGCTCAGATGGGGATAGCGATGACGGCGATGCCGATGATGAGCAGGATGACTGTGGAGGCGGCTTCGATGAAGAAATCGGCGCTGCGGTGGGCCATCGCGGAGGCGGCGAGGCTGGCCAGGCAGGCGAGGATGAGCTGGTAGGACAGGAGCACGCCGAGGATCAGCGCGACGAGGACGGTGTAGTCGATGCCGGTCGGGGAGGCGGGCAGGAGGGTCGGCAGGATCGCGAGGAAGAACAGGCCGACCTTCGGGTTGCTCAGCGAGGAGATGATGCCGCGGCGATAGGACACGAGCGAACGCAGGTGGCCCCACGAGGTCGATTCCATGACGTGGGCGATCTCGGTGACGGGGCTCTCGGGGGAGTCTGATTCGGACGACGGAGCCGGGGATGCGTTCGTGGTGGGTCCGTGTGTCGCCTCGGTGGCCTTAAGCTCACGGCGGAGGCGAAGGGCCTGCCGTCCCGCGAGGACGCCGAGGAGGCAGAGATAGAGGCCTCCGCCGATCTTGAGCACCTGAACGGCGGCCGGGTAGACGGTGAGCAGGGCGGAGACGCCCGTGAGTGCGAGGATCATCCAGATCACGGTGCCCGTGGCAGTGCCGAGCGCATAGATGAGTCCGGCCCTGCGGCGCAGCGAGGACAGGCGGATCGTCAGGATCGTCTCGGGGCCGGGGGTGACGGCCAGCGCAGCCGCGGCGCCGGTGATGGTGAGGATCTCGGGTCCGGTCACGGCACTCCTTTGAAAGGTGGGACGGTTGAGAAGAGGGGAACGTTCGACGGGGATGAGGCACACGGGTGTCTCCGATATCGGCGGAGACGAACACCATTCTGCCGGACTCGATCAATCGGGAAAAGCAACTGATTGTGAACGATCATCAGACAATGCCTAATGAAATTTCGAATGGGCTGCGGCTACTGTTGGGGGCATGTGGGATCTCAATCGACTGCGGGTCTGGCGTGCCGTCGCGGCCACCGGTTCCGTGGTCGCCGCGGCGAAGAGCCTCAATTACACACCGGCGACAGTCAGCCAGCACATCACCACCCTGCAGAAGGCCGTCGGGGCGCCGCTCTACCGGCGTTCGGGGCGCGGAATCGAGATCACCGAACTCGGCCGGCGTCTCGCCGAGGATTCGGCGGAGGTATTCACCGCGGTCGGCCGCCTCGACGATCTGGTCGAGGGCTTCCGCAATGTCAGCAGACCCCGGCTGCGGATCGCGGCGTTCACCTCGTTCAATGCCCGTCTGCTGCCGGGCATCATCGAAGCCGTCGCCCAGGACCATCCGAACCTGCGTTTCGATATCCAGCTCAACGAGCCGGCGAAGAATCGGCGCGGGCACTGCCTCATCGAGATCCGGGCGGAGGTTCCGCAGGACGGGGAGATACACCTGCCGGAGATGAGGCGCATCCCGCTCTTCGATGATGACTATCGGGTCGTGGTCCCCGAGGGGCACCGGTTCGCGGGGCGAGAGTCGGTGCCGTTCATCGACCTCGAGGATGAGCATTGGGTCGACTATGACATGTGGGCCGGGCCCTCGAGCAAGGTCGTCGATCATGCGTGTGCCGCGGCCGGATTCGAACGCAGAAGCTTCGCCGCCTGTGAGGACGACTTCGCGGCACTGGCTCTCGTCGCGTCGAACCTCGCGGTCACGGTGCTGCCGCGGCTCTCGACCGTGCAGCTGCCGCCGGGGCTCGTCGCCGTCGACCTCACCGACCCGGTCCCGAAGCGCCGAGTCGTAATGCACGTGCGGGAGAAGGACGCCCATCTGCCGCACGTGCGCGCCTTCGCCGCCGCCACGCAGACCGCCGTCCAATCCCACCTCACCACCCCCCTAATTGCTACCCGACGTGCAGATCACTACGCGTCGAGTATCCGTGGGACCGCCTGTCGGG
>NZ_JBNFOL010000024.1:0-62570 GCF_057364765.1 Brevibacterium sp. LAARM3_SD1
AGCAACCTCGCGCGAGGTTGCTGGGCCGCCGTCAGGTAGCAATTGGGGAAGAGGAAGGGCCGGGATCCTTATCGGATCCCCGGCCCTTCGGCGGTGGAGGTAAGGGGATTCGAACCCCTGACCTTCTCCATGCCATGGAGACGCGCTACCAACTGCGCCATACCCCCGCTTGCCTGAACAATACTACCCAGGTGCGGGTGGGAGACCAAATCGGCGGAGAGTGACGCTCGCCACATGGCATGACGCTGCTGTAAATCTGTTGGTGAAGTGCTCATCTCGGGTCGCTCCACCCCGCCAATGGTCGCTCCACGACCCGAGTCCTGTGAACCCGGGCCGTGGCGAGTCGGCTGCTCGAGGAGGATTCTCCACGGCGGCTCAGATGAATGGCCGGACCTGGCTGAGGTAGCGCACGATGTCCCGTTCGCGCTGTTCGCGCACACGCTGTTCGCGAGCGTGTTCGCGCAGGCGAGCCTGTTGGCGACGGGCTGCCTTGAGGCGACGGGTTTCCGCGGTCGGGGCCGGGCGGCGAGCCCACCGGATGAGCTTCATCCCGGTGGTCAGGGCCCAGCGGCGTGGATAGGTGAATGGGAACGTGGTCGACACAATTCTTCCTCGTGGTTTTCGGGCAGGGGATATCCGCAAAAGGGCAGGAGGTATCCCGGAATGACGGTGAGATAAACAGATTCCGAAAATGCCGTCTAATGGCAATGAATCACCCGAAGATGGGTGCAATTGGCAAAGGCGGATAATTGCCATTGTCGCAATGGGCCAATGAGATGACTGACTCATTGAAACGGCAACGGAATCCGGAAAAGCTTTGAAGCCGGTATGGCCGGAGGTCAGGCAGAAGGCACACGATCGAACCGTGCGCGGACGCGATGACCGCCGGTCAGCGACCGAGCTCAAAGATGTCGGCGTGATGTGACCGGATCAGGACTGGCTGCTGGCGGCGCTACAGCGCCGAAGAGCATGCTGGAATGATCTGGACACGTGCCGGACGTGAAGAATGCCGGGTATCAGGCAACCGGTGGCTCAGAGGACAACGGTGGCCGGAAGCCAACCGGTGGAAAAGACGTAAGAGACGGCTGTGTCAGCCGACGAGTCCTTGTCCGCCAATCGGGCAGGCAGCATTTTCATGCCAAGCCGGTCGAAGGTCGGGGCCTGCAAGAAAGTTCATCATCGTCACTGCTCTCCTTTCATGGTCGTGGATCTCGTGGGGACGGCGTCAACGTCCGCTATTGTCAGGTTGCAATCAGGTTGATGTCTGCGAATCCGTAATTGCACTGTCGAATTTAGCACAGCTTTCAAGGCCTGTGGGAGTTTTGTTCATTATTTTCCCAAACAATTTCACTTCGTCTGTATGTGCTTGAAAAGGGACTCTCGAAATCGTCAGGTCGATGCTCTGTTTGCGCCGACGTAGAATCGGGAGAGACGAGCATCAGTCGGACGCGCAGCTACAGGAGTTGAGAATGTCAGAGACCGCCACCACCAGACGTCTGGTCGTCGGATACATCGCCACGGATCGGGGCCGGGACGCGATCTCACTGGCCATTTCGATCGCGCGGTCCATCGATGTCGAACTCGTGGTCACCATCGTCCGTCCGGAATCCTCGACGATCCTCGCCGGCAGCGCCGTGCCGAAGGACGGTGCCGGGATCGTGGCTCAGCAGATCGACGACTGGCTCGACGAAGCCCTGGCCCTCATCCCCGATGACATCCACGCCAGAGGGTCGATCCACATCGCCTCGAACGAGGCCAAGGGCCTCATGGAGGTAGCCGAGAAGGAAGGCGCCCTGGGCATCGTCATCGGGGCACGGGCCACCACCCTCATGCGCCAGCTGCGCATCGGCACGGTCGCCTCGTCGCTGCTGCACTCGTCGACCGTGCCAGTCGTACTCGCACCTTCGGGCAGGTCCGATATCGGACCGATCTCGCGCGTGACCGCACTCTACGGTGCTCGGCCCGGTGCTGCGTCGGTCATCGGTGCCGCCATCGAATCGGCTGTCGGACTCGGAGTCGACCTCAGACTGCTCTCGCTGATCGAGAACGACGGCCTGTACGACGACGAGGTCGCCGAGATCACCGAATTCGCCGAACAGTACGGGGGAGCGGTCGTGGCAGACCAGGCATCGGAGATGCTGTCCTCAGGACGAGCGGCGGTGAGAACGAAGGCCGGTGCCGATATCGAAGAGGCGGCCGAGACTATCGACTGGCAGCCCGGCGACCTCGCCTTCATCGGCTCGAGCCGCCTGGGCCGCGGCGGCAAGGTCGCCATCGGTGCGCGAGCCCGCCGACTGCTGCGCATCCTGCCCGTCCCCGTCGTCGTCGTTCCCCGCCGGGCCGACAGCCGACTGCAAACGGCCTGAGGTGCGGACACGACAATCGCAGCGTTCCGACATCCAGCTGGGTTCGCACAGCACTGCCGCGTGGATCTACCGGGGTGACCCGCACCAGCGTCCCCTGCTGATGGTCCACGGATTCCGCGGCGACCACCATGGAATGGACCTCATCGCCGGCAGCATCACCGACCGCGAAGTGATCGTGCCCGACCTGCCCGGATTCGGGCTCACTGCTGCGTTGGACGCGGGTTCATCGCTCTCCGCCTTCGTCGACCACCTCGTCTCGCTGCGCGCTGAGATCGCTCGGCAGAGGGGGGTGACTCCGATCCTCGTGGGACACTCCTTCGGGTCGATCCTGGTCAGCCATCTCGCCGCGTCCCACCGGGACTCCGTCGACGAACTCGTGCTCATCAACCCGATCACCAGCCCTGCCCTGGAAGGTCCCGCACGATTCCTCACCGCGGTGACTCGCGCCTACTACGCCCTCGGCGCGCGGCTGCCCGAACGAGCCGGTCGCTCCCTGCTGAGCAACCCGGTGATCGTCCGGGCCATGAGCGTTGCCATGGCCACGACGCATGACCCCGGCCTGCGTCGGTACATCCATGATCAGCACGGCAAGCACTTCTCGTCATTCGCCGACAGGCAGTCCCTGTCAGAGGCGTTCGCGACATCCGTCGCGCACACCGTCACCGAGGTGGCCGACCACTTGACGATGCCCACGCTCGTCATCGCCGGCGATAAGGATGCGATCGCCCCGATCGAACCCACCCGCGAATTCGTCGCCGAACTCGTCGACGTCGAATTCGTGGAACTGGGCGGGGTGGGCCACCTTGTGCACTATGAGCGGTCGGTCGAGGCCGCCTCGGCGATCATGGATTTCTGTCACCGACGTCTCTGACGGCGAAGGACGAACCGCCGGGAAACGACGAAAGGCCGCTGCGCATCAGCGCAGCGGCCGAACGTGTAGCGATCTGGAGATCAGCGGTGGGAGTCGCGAGCCCAGCGGTAGACGATCGGCACGAGGAAGGCGAAGCTCGATGCGAGCAGACCGCCCCAGAACACCCAGAATTCGGTGCCTTCAGGTGAGGAGAACGAAGCTCCGAAGAGGTAGAGCCCGAACAGGAAGAGCGCGAAGGCGAAGACGAAGACGATGACATCGGCAAACGATGCGGAATTGCGGGTTCTCTTCGGGGCGGCGATATCGGACATGGTCTCCTCCGGCGATGTTTCTGGTGGTCAGCTGACTCTCAGCAACAGTCTACATCGCGTAGAGGACTTTGCTCATCTCCGGTCGTGATCGGCGCTTCGCTCCGGGACCAGCCAACCGAGCAGAGCGGAGACGATCGAGACGATGATCGCGGCGAGGATGGCGGAGAAGAAGAACGAATCGATGGTGAACTCGAAGGGCGTGAACCCGCTGAGCCAACTCGTCAGCGCCAACATGATCGCGTTGATGACGATGGAGAACAGTCCCAGGGTCAGACACGTGATCGGGGCCGAGACGAAGCTGAGGATCGGTTTGATGAAGGCATTCGCAAGCCCGAAGATGAGACCGATGACGAGGTAGGAGATGATCATCGCCGGAATGGCTCCGGCCTGCTCCTCGACGACCCGATTCCCTGTGATCGTCACACCCGGCAGAATCCAGGCGGCCACCCAGATCGCACAGGCGTTGACAATGACGCGAGACAAGAAGTTCATGAGCGTCATCCTCGCAGACCGATCTGCATTCTTACTGAGTCGAGGATGGGAATGAAGTCCGTGCCATGGTGATGAAACTCAACGTCGCCTGGAGGTCTCCCACTCGAAACGGGCCGCCAAACGCAGTAGCCTGAAGGTGAGCCTTTCGGCTCGACTTTCTCAGAACAACTGCGTGCACCTACCGAGTGATTTGATCCAGGTCACCACGGCGGCACGACCTCCCGGACGAGCGGGAGCAGAAACTGGATTGATATGACAGACAGCGAAATTCCCGCCTCGGTTCAGCACACCGAGCCACAGCAGTCCTCACCGACTCTGTTATCGTCCGTCGGCCGCAGCTACTTCCCGATAGCGTTCGTCGCGCGCATGCCGTTCGCCATGATCGTCGTCGGTGTACTCACCCTCGTCGTGGCCGGCCGCGGATCGCTCAGCCTCGGCGGAATCAACTCCGCCATGGTCGGACTGGGCACCGCACTGTTCGGGTCCTTCATCGGGGCCGCCGCCGATCGCTGGGGACAGCGCTACGTGCTGCTCGTCGCCGGGATCCTCAACTGTGCGGCGCTGACCTTCATGGCATGGGTCGTCTTCAGCCCGCTGCCCGACTTCGTCGTCTTCATCGCCGCCTTCGCGATCGGTGCCACCTCACCTCAGGTGGCGCCGATGTCGCGTTCACGCATCGTCGACATCGTCATGTCGGTTCTGCCGTCACCGAGGCGGCCGAAGGTCCTCAACGCCACGATGGCCTACGAATCCGCCGCCGATGAGGTCATCTTCGTCTTCGGCCCCTTCCTCGTCGGTCTGCTGGCGACGTTCTTCACCCCGGTCGCCCCCATCATCGGTGCGATCGTGATGACTCTTGTGTTCGTCTCCGCTTTCGCACTGCACCCGACGGGCAGGTCGAGGCGGATCGGGACGTCGAACAGCCTCGGTGAGCGTGCACCGGCGAAGGACATGTTCACTGCCGGAGTCTTCGTCATCATCCTCGGCGTATTCGGCGTCGGAATGGTGTTCGGCTCGACACTCACCGCTCTGACCGCCCTGACCAATGACATCGGGCGGCCGGAGGAAGCCGGTCTCATCTACGGGGTGATGGGCATCGGCTCCGCGGTGCTCGCGATCTCGGTGGCGCTCTTCCCCGCGGCGTTCGCGCTGTGGGCACGCCTGCTGTGCTTTGCGCCCATCCTGGTCACGGGATCGGTCATCCTCGCATCGACGGAATCGATGCCGGTCATCGTCATTGCGCTGCTGCTCATGGGCACGGGAATCGGACCGAGCCTCGTCACCCTGTTCAGCCTCGCCGCCGAACGCGCACCGCTCGGGCGATCGGCGACGGTGATGTCGATGGCGGGATCGGCGATCATCGTCGGCCAATCGGTGTCCTCGGCGATCAACGGCATCCTCGCCGAGGATCAGGGAACGGCTGTGGCGATGGCAGTTCCCGTGGCCGCCTCGGCGATCGTCCTGTGCGCCGGCCTGCTCAATCTGCTCATCGGACGACGCAGCGACCGAAAGGCAGTCAAGCCGTCACGGCAGCGCGTGACCGACGCCGAAGACGAGACCTGAATCACTCCGACTTTCCGCTTTTTGGGACGGTGTGTCCCAGGCGTTCCCAGGTGTGACCACGGCAAAACCGAGGAGTAGGATGTCCGCTGGTCCATCGTGAACTGCGCCACCGATCGTGGCCCTTCACACCACTACGGAAAGCACACAATGTCTACAAGCACCTCGACGACCGAGGCCGTCCGCAGCGATACCCGCTTCTTCGGACACCCTCTGCCGCTCATGCAGCTCTTCAGCCTCGAATTGTGGGAGCGCTTCTCCTACTACGGGATGAACGGCATCCTCGCCCTCTACCTCTACTTCAGCGTCACCGATGGCGGCATGGGGATGGAGCAGGGCACGGCCGTCGGAATCGTCGGCGCCTACGGCGGTGCTGTCTTCCTCGCCACCATCCTCGGCGCATGGATCGCCGATCGCCTCGCCGGTGCGGAGAAAGTCCTCTTCTACTCTGCGATCATCATCATGGTCGGACACATCTGCCTGGCGCTCATCCCCGGGTTCGGGGGAGTGGCGGCCGGCCTCATCCTCGTCGCGCTCGGCTCCGGCGGTCTCAAGGCGAACGCCTCGGCACTGGTCGGCGAACTCTACGAAGAGAAGGACCCGCGCCGTGACGCCGGCTTCACTATCTTCTACATGGGTGTGAACATCGGTGCCCTGTTCGGTCCGCTCATCACCGGTCTGCTGCAGTCGAAAGTCGGCTTCCACTACGGATTCGGGGCAGCCGCTGTCGGCATGGCCCTCGGTCTCATCATCTACCTCACCGGCCGAAAGAATCTGCCGCCGGAGTCCCGTATCGCCGTCAACCCGCTGCCGAAGAACAAGCTCTACCTCTTCATCGTGGCCATCGTGGTCGTCGTTCTCCTCGCCGTCATCCTGTGGATGACGAAGATCGTCAACCCCGAGAACCTCGACTGGTGGATCGCCGGAATCTCTGCCGGCGCGGCCGCCTGCTACTTCATCGTCATGTACACCTCGTCGCAGACGAATGGCGACGAACGCTCACGTGTCCTCGCATACATCCCGTTCTTCATCACGGTCGTGGTGTTCTGGTCGATGTACCAGCAGATCTTCGGTGTGCTCACCGTCTACTCGGATACGCAGCTCAACCGTTCGATCTTCGGATGGGAGATGCCGATCAACTGGATCCAGCTGATCCCCGCGTTCTTCGTCATCGTCTTCGCCCCGCTGTTCGCGACGGTGTGGATGAAGCTCGGGCCGAAGCAGATCTCGACGCCGGTCAAGGCCGGCCTGTCTCTCGTGCTCATCGGCATCGGCTTCCTCATGTTCCTGCCTTTCGCAGAGGCCGGCCCCAACCAGACTCCGCTGCTGTGGGTGGCACTGACCCTCGCAGTGTTCGTCTTCGGTGAGCTGCTCATCTCGCCGGTGGGTCTCTCGTTCTCCACGAAGGTCGCGCCGAAGGTATTCCAGTCGCAGATGATCGCAGTGTTCTTCCTCGCCTCGGGCGTGGGCACGGCACTGTCCGGTGTGCTCGGCGGCTACTTCGACACCGCCAACCAGACACCGTACTGGCTGTCAGTCGGCGGCTCGTCGGTCGTGCTCGGCCTGCTCGCGCTGACGCTGACGAAGCCGATGCTGGGGCTGCTGCGCGGAATCCGCTGAGTTCAGCTGCGGCGCGTTGAGGTCGCGCAGTTCGACGGCCCCTCCGAGTCACCGACCCGGAGGGGCCGTCGGCGTACCGGGCGACCGTCCCCCACCGTAAGTGTCGCTTCAGAGCGTTGCAGCACGACGATGCGGCCCGACGAGTGATGGATGCAGAACCAGCCGGAGGCTATGCGAGTCCGGGTGAGTGATGCTGGTGCTCGTCGAGAGACTGACTAAGGCAGTCAGACTCCGATGAAGATGGGCAGCGCATCAGGGTGATGGGCATGGACGATCGTGAGGAACACGAGCGCGTCGAAGAGCAGGTGGACCGTGACCGTATAGGGCAGTGACTTCGTGCGGGTGAAGATGAAGGCCTGCACCAGCGCGAAGGGGATCGTCAGCAGCGGCCCGATCGACCGGTAGCCGAGCTCCCAGAGGAACGAGACGAAGATGACCGTGGTGAACACATTCGCCGTCCAGAACGAGAAGTGTTTGCGCAGCAGAGCGAAGACCGTGCAGATGAAGAACAGCTCATCCCAGATGCCCACAGCGTTGACCCCGAAGAACAGACGGATGATCTCCGACCAGTTCGTCAGCGGCGGCCAGTTGAGGTAGACCCCGGTGCGCATGAAGTACTGCGGCAGCACCGCCCAGGCGACCACGACGACGAAGACCAGCCATGCCCATTCGAGCCGCGTCCACGGTTGTCCGCGACGCATCGGGAACTGGATCGTGTGATCCTTGAAGACGTACCGGGTCACCAGCCACGGGCCGAAGACGACGGTGGAGAGCACCACACCCATGCGGGCGATATTCGTCCAGGAGATGTCCGCCTCGACCGAGATCGCCGAGATGAGCGCGAGACATCCGGCGATGATGCTGAGGTCCCTGGCGAATCCACGGTTGACGTTCCATGCGATGGCCAAGGCCGCGAGCATAGGCGCGTATCCGAAGGCGCGGACCTGCGGAAACGTCGTTCCCAGACCGAAGAGCACCACCGCCGAGATCGCCAAAAGGGCAGTCGCGGCGGCCTCCCAGCTGATCGGTTTCAACTGCGAGGGCGCGATGGTTACTGCTCGGTCAGTGTCCACGCTCCACACTGTAGACGAACCCGGCGCGAGCTGCACCGAACTAACCGGGCTTGGCCTGCATCGAATCATCCGGCCTGCACCGAATCATCGGGGTCAGCCTCGATTCGGCAGTAGGATCGACTCGAGGGAAGGACATCATTGGACCCAGAGGACTACTCCGAGCTCGTCGCCGGGCTGGCACCGGATCTGCGTACTGAGACGACGCCGATACGCAACGCGGTCGGACGCATCACGGGGACGGACATCATCGCTCCGCGATCGGTGCCGGACTTCGCCGCCTCGGCGATGGACGGATTCGCCCTCGACGGGGCAGCTCTGAACGCCGCCCGCATCGGCAATCCCATCCGTGTCATCGGCGACATCCCCGCCGGCCACCGAGCCGTCGCTCTGCAGCCGGGATGTGCGGTGCGGGTGATGACCGGGGCTCCCGTGCCCACCGACGCCGAGGCGGTCGTCCCCGTCGAACTCACCGACGCTCGGCAGACCGGGCCCGCCCCCGAAACCATTCGGATCGACTCTCTCCCGAGTTCCGTGCCACCCGGATGGAACATCCGCGCAATCGGTGAGGACATGAAACGCGGTGACCCCGTCCTCACCGCGGGGGAGCGGATCACCGCCGCCGGGCTCGGCGTCCTGGCGATGCTCGGCATCACCGAAGTCGAAACGATGCGCACACCCCGCATCGGTCTGATCGTCACCGGAGACGAAATCCAGGTCACCGACCCGACAGATGACACCCCCACCCCCACCGAGGCGGCCGCCGCCTCGATCTTCAACTCGAACCTGCCGATGCTCGCCGCCGCAGTCGGCGGCCTGGGCGCCGTACCCATCGAAGCCACGAGCAGAGACGACGCTGAGGAGCTGATCAGCGTGCTCACTTCGATGCAGGCTGAGGCCGACCTCGTCGTGACGACCGGCGGAATCAGCGCGGGCGCCTTCGAGGTCGTCCGCCAGGCACTGGAGTCCGACCATTCGACGTTCGGTCGACTTGATATGCGCCCCGGTTCCCCTCAGGGATTCGGACGCTTCGGGACTCTGCCGCTGATCCATCTGCCCGGCACTCCACAGGGCGCTTTTGTTGCCTTCCACCTGTTCGTCAGCTCGCTGCTGACGGGTAAGAGTCTGCGGCAGAGATGGCGGAAGGGCATCCTCGCCGGCCCCAGCCTGCGACAACACGGCAGGGCCGTCACCTTCCGTCCCGGCACCTTCACGGAATCGGGGGAGATCCTTGCAGCTGATCGGGCCAGACTGCCGAACTTCGCCTCCGCCGATGTGATCATCAGAATCCCACGCGGCACTGGTTCAGAGCGCGACTCAGATTCCCCACGCAGCTCAGGGGAGCTGAGCGCGGGCACGGTCATCGAATACCTTGAGTGCTGACGCCAAAGTCAGAGCACAGACATTGCCGAGTTCAGAGCACAATTGCCGCCGAAGCCAGGACGCAGCCGCGGCCGGAGCGGCTCGGGCACACCAAAGATCGCCGCATTAGGATGGAAACATGTCCATTTCACGCCTCAACCCTGCCGATCGGGCCCGCTACGCTCGCCAGATCCGGCTGTCAGGATTCGGTGAGAGCGCACAGGCGGCACTGCTCGATTCGCATGTCCTCGTCATCGGCGCAGGAGGACTCGGCGCACCGATCCTCAGCTACCTCGCGGCCGCGGGTATCGGCACGATCACCGTGGTCGATCCCGATGTCGTCGAGCTGAGCAATCTGCATCGACAGGTCATCCACTCCGAGGCGACCATCGGCACTCGCAAGATCGATTCCGCACAGGAGCGGATGAGCGAGGTCAACTCGTCGATCGAGGTCCGCACGATTCCTCAGCTTCTGACCCCGGACAACGCACTCGGCCTCTTCGACGGCGTCGACATCGTCGTCGACGGCAGCGACAACTTCGCCACCAGGTACCTCGCCAACGATGCCTGCGAGATCCTCGGCATCCCATTGGTCTGGGGGACGATCCTCGGCTTCGACGGACAGGTCGCCGTCTTCGACGCGAAGCACGGTGCGACTCTGCGCGACCTCTATCCCGAGGTTCCCGCTCCCGGCAGTGTGCCCGACTGCTCGGTCGCCGGAGTCCTCGGACCACTGTGCGGAAGCATCGGATCTGCCATGGCGATGGAAACCATCAAGGTGCTCACTGGAATCGGCACACCGCTGTTCGACAGCGTGGCCATCCACAGCAGCCTCGACGCCGGTTGGGAGACAGTGCCTGTCCGACCGAACCCCGGCAGGCCTCCGGTCACCGACCTCGAGCAGCATCGCAGCGACTATGCACAGCACTCGTTCGACTCCCTCCATACAGAAGGCGACGTCGAAGGGGACCGAACCGAACCGAACACAGAGGACAGCGCCCTGGGGCCGGCCACTCTGACCTGGGCGGACATCGACGACGGCGCCATCCTCGTCGACATACGCGAGGACGATGAGGTCGCCTCGGGGATGGTCCCCGGTGCGATCCACATTCCGATGGCAGAATTGCTCGCCGACCCCGACGGACTGCCCGGCGAGCAGGATCCCAAGCAGCAGTCCGCTCTTGCGCTCTATTGCCGGTCGGGCGTGCGCTCTGCGAAGACGGCGGCGCAGCTGCGCTCACAGGGCATCGGGGTGGCCTCGATCAACGGCGGCTACCTCGCATTTCTGTCGCAGCCGACACCTCAACGGCGCTGACGAGACTTCAGCCCGCCAGACGTCCCCGTTTCTCAGCGTCGGTTGTCACTGACGAGACCTCACCCGCCGGCGAACGGCGGGAGGACATCGACGGTGTCACCATCGGACAGGGCCACGGAACGGTCGGTCGCGGCCACAGAGTTGACGAGGAAGCTCGAACGCGACAGCACAGTCGCGGCTTGGGGATCGGCCGCCTCGGCGAGGGTGCCCACGAGTTCATCGACGGATCCGGCACGGATCTGTGATTCGCGGGCGCCGAACGCCTCCCGGGCTGCGGCGAAGAACCGAACGGTGATGGTGGGCACTTATCCTCCGATGGCGCTCATGGGACGCTGCGGCTGCTCGAACGAATCCGTGTCCATCCCATGACCGGCGAGCTTCTTCCAGTGCGCACCCTTCCACAGGTTCGCAATCGATTCGTCCGAGGCACCATCGCGCATCGCGGTGAGCAGATCGACCTCGGTGCGGGAGAACAGGCAGGTGCGCACACGTCCCTCCGCTGTCAGCCGGGTGCGGGTGCAGTCTGCGCAGAACGGACGCGTGACCGAAGCGATGATGCCGACGGTGCCGAGGATCGTGTCAGGCCGGCGTCGATCGGCGACGAGGAACTTCTCGGCCGGGGCGCCGTTGCGCGGCGCCGAGTCCGGGGTGAGGACGAAGCGGGGCTCGAGAAGCGCGAAGATATCGGCGGCCGTGATCATCGACGTCCGATTCCAGGAATGGCCGGCATCCAAGGGCATCTGCTCGATGAACCGCAGACTCAGGCTCTGCTCGAGGCACCACTTAAGCAGATCGGGAGCCTGCGCATCGTTGACCCCCGGCAACAGCACGGCATTGATCTTCACGGGGTCGAGCCCGGCGGCCTTCGCCCCGTCGATGCCCTCGAGCACACGTTTGAGGAACGGGCGCCGGGTCATGGTCGCGAAGGTCTCCGGATCGATCGTGTCGAGAGAGACATTGATGCGATCCAGTCCCGCCGCTTTCAGCCCCGTGGCGCGTTTGTCCAGACCGATCGCGTTCGTCGTCAGTGCGATGTTCGGTCGCGGCTCCAGTGCTGCGACACCGGCGATGATCTCGTTGATGTCCTTGCGGGTGAGAGGTTCGCCTCCGGTGAAGCGGACCTGGTCGACACCGAACTTCTCCACCGCGATGCGGACGAAGCGGACGATCTCGTCACCGGACATCGCGGAGTCGCGGGACATGAACTCGACGCCCTCTTCCGGCATGCAGTAGGTGCAGCGCAGATTGCAGAAGTCCGTGAGGGAGATGCGGAGGTCGCGAGCGCGGCGATCGAAGGTGTCGAGCAGTGAGTCCTCCTTATGAGCGGTGAACTCCTCGCCCGGGTCCACCGTCGGAGTTCTCAGCACCGGCATGGGCAGGCCGATCTTCTCCATTGCGTCATCCTCCTTGAAAGCGTGTCGATATCATCGTCCCATGACTACAGCGAAGATGCACCGTGAGCGGGTATTCGAGACGATCGCCCCACTGACCGAACCGGTGGACCTGCCGCTGACGTCCCTGCTGGAGGCGCCGAAGCGGCTGACCGCCGACGTTGAATCACCGATCGATGTGCCCGGCTTCGACAACTCGAGCATGGACGGCTATGCCCTGGCCGCCGCCACCGTGGAGGAGCTGTGCGGACGTCCGATTCCCGTGCGCGGCCGCGTCGCCGCGGGAGCACGCGGTCAGCAGGTGCAACCGGGCACCGCAGTCGAGATCATGACCGGGGCACCGCTGCCGCCGGGCACCGATTTGGTCGTCAAGATCGAGGACACCTCGCCGGGACGCTTCGGTGCCGACACCGTGACCATCACCGCCGAGGTCGAGCCCGCGCCGGGAACATTCGTCCGTCGCCGCGGCTCCGACGTCCGCGCAGGTCAGACCGTGCTGAGAGAGGGCACCATGCTGACGCCCGCCCACCTCGGCGTGGCCGCCGCGTGCGGGGTGAATGAGCTGCCGGTGCTCGGCCTGCCGCGCGTCCTCGTCGTGAGCACAGGGGATGAGATCGCCGCCGAGGCGGCCGCCGGGATCAACGACGCGAATTCCGTGACGCTGTCGGCCGGGCTGCGCCGCCTCGGCATCGAGGCCGAGGTTGCGTTCGTCCCCGACGACCCGCAGCAGCTGCTCGACCGAGTGCGCAGCAGCGATGCGCAGCTCGTCATCTCCACCGGCGGGATCTCGAAGGGGGCACACGAAGTCGTCAAACTCGCCGCCGATCTCGACGGGCGATCGGCGATGACGTTCGAACCCATCGCTATGCAGCCCGGGGGACCGCAGGGCTGTGGTCGCCTGGCCGATCATGCATGGATCGCCCTGCCCGGCAACCCCGTGAGCACGCTCATCAGCTTCGAGCTCTTCATCCGTCCCGCTCTGCTCGGCCTGGCCGGCCACGAGGCTCCCCGGGAGGTCGCCTACCACCGTCTGGCCCACGGATTCGACGAAGCCCCTCCGGCAGGAAAGCTCCAGGTTCGCCGCGCCCAACTCACGGATGCTGGCCTCGCGTTCGTCGGGGACTCCCGCTCCCACCTGCTCCACAGCTATGCCGAAGCCACCCACCTCGTCTTCGTCTCTCCCGAGGAATCGGGCGCAGACGATCCGTACTCAGCTGCGGGAGATAGGCTGATGACGTGGAAGATCGCATGAAACTCAGCCACGTCGACGCCTCCGGAACCGCGCAGATGGTCGATGTCGGCGACAAGGACGTCACGAAGCGCCGAGCCGTCGCCTCCGGCCTCATCACCACCCGTCCCGAGGTCATCGACCTCATCGCCGAGGCGGGACTGCCCAAGGGCGATGCCCTGCCCGTGGCGCGCATCGCCGCCGTGATGGGAGCCAAGCGCACCTCCGACCTCATCCCGCTGTGCCATCCGCTGCCGCTGACGGGAATCGACGTCGAGTTCGAGCTCCGCGACGACGCAGTCGCCATCACCGCCGCGGTGAAGACAGTGTCGAAGACCGGCGTCGAAATGGAGGCCCTGACGGCCGTGACCACTGCCGCACTGACGGTCTTCGACATGATCAAAGCCGTCGACAACCAAGCCGTCATCAGCGACATCAAGGTCGTCGAGAAGACCGGCGGGAAAAGCGGAGATTGGACACGGGAATCATGACCACCGGGACAGTTGTGACCACGGGAGTCGTCGAGACCCCGATTTCGACTGCTGAGCTCGAACCCGAGGTTCTCACCGACACCTGCGGTGCGGTCGTCACCTTCTCCGGCGTCATCCGCGACCACGACGAAGGCCGGGGAGTTGCTCGTCTGCACTACGAATCCCACCCCCTGGCCACCACTCAGATCGCCGAGGTGGCTGCGGACATCGCCGCCCGCCATCCTGCGGTGAGGCTCTCCGTCGTCCACCGCGTCGGCGACCTCTCGATCGGCGACGTGGCTCTGGCTGCCGTCGTCGCCTCCGCCCACCGGAAGGATTCCTTTCTTGCCTGCTCCGAACTCATCGACGAGGTCAAGGCACGGGTGGCGATCTGGAAGCACCAGCACTTCAGCGACGGCACCGACGAATGGGTAGGAGCGCTCGAATGACCCGGCTGCGCATCAGCGATGCGGCACGTTTCCTCGGCGTCAGCGATGACACAGTGCGCCGGTGGGTCGCCGACGGTCGACTGTCCCAGCACAAGGATGCCTCGAACCGAGCGGTCGTCGACGGCAGCGAACTCGCCGCACTCGCCCAGTCGTCAGCAGGCGCTCTGCCCGACCCCAGCGGAGTCGTGAGCTCCTCACGCAACCGATTCGCCGGTCTCGTCACGGACGTCAGCATCGACGGAGTCATGGCGCAGGTCAGCATGCAGTGCGGCCCCTTCCGCGTGGTGTCGCTGATGTCGGCCGAAGCCTGCCGCGAGCTCGAACTCGAGCCGGGCAGCCTCGCAACTGCCTCCGTGAAGGCGACGATGGTCTCGATCGACACCGTCCCGGATTCCTGAGCGCCGGTCAGCAAATACGGGAAGCTGGACGTCAGCAAGTCTCATAATCGGAGCAGAAGTCGACAGGGAACCGCATCCGCGGGTTCAATAGGCACATGAAGAAAACCCTTCTCGGGCTCTGCACCGCCGCAGCCCTGACCCTGTCCGCCTGCTCCTCGGGACCGGATTCCGGGGCCGAAGCGGATCAGCCGACTGAGATCACCGTCTTCGCCGCGGCCTCGCTCACCGAGGTCTTCGAGGACATCGCCGACGCACTCAAAAAGGCCGATGAGAACGCTCCCGAGGTGAAGTTCTCCTTCGCCGGCTCCTCCGACCTCGTCTCCCAGATCTCCGAAGGCGCCCCCGCCGACGTCGTCGCCACCGCCGACGAGAAGACGATGGAGACCCTCGAATCCGAGGACCTGCTCGCCGGCGATCCCCAGATGTTCGCCTCGAACGCGCTCACCCTGGCCGTGGCCGAGGGCAACCCGAAGGCGATCACGAACTCAGAGGACTTCACGGGCAACGACCTCGTCGTGTGCGCGCCTCAGGTGCCCTGCGGGGCAGCCACCGAGAAGTGGGCCGACCTCAATGACGTCGCACTCGATCCGGTCAGCGAAGAGAACTCGGTGACCGATGTGCTCGGCAAGGTCAGCGCCGGACAGGCCGACGCGGGAATCGTCTACGTCACCGACATCGCACGCGCCGACGGGGAAGTCGAACAGGTCGACCTCGACGGTGCCGACAAAGTCATCAACAGATACCCGGCCGCCGCCGTCAAAGCCAGCGAGAATCAGGACGAAGCCGACGCCTTTGTGAAGTTCCTCGGCTCCGACGCCGCCCAGAAGCTGCTGCGCGATGCCGGCTTCGCCGCAGCCTGACCATGCCCGCACCAACCCCGCCCCAACCGGAGACACCGTCAACCCGCCCGGAGGCATCCCCGCCTCGCCCATCGAGGCGGCGCAGAACGGATTCGCTGGTTCCCGGTTGGCTGTGGCTGCCAGCCGTCATCGGCATCGTGTTCCTGCTCCTGCCCATCATCGGTATGCTCACCCGGGTCGACCTGCAGAGCCTGCTCGCCGTGATCACCGCCGAGGAATCCCGCCTCGCGATGCAGCTGTCCCTGCTGACCTCGGTGACCTCCGCACTCATCAGCGTCCTCATCGGCTTCCCCCTCGGGTACCTGCTCGCCACCCGCCCGTTCCCGGGCCAGCGCATCGTGCGCACCCTCATCCTGCTGCCCCTCGTGCTGCCGCCGGTGGTCAGCGGCCTCGCCCTGCTCTACACCTGGGGCCGGTCGGCCATCCTCGGCGGGGGACTCGAATCGGTGGGACTCAGCCTCGCCTACACCACCTCGGCGGTGATCATGGCGCAGGTATTCGTATCCCTGCCGTTCATGGTCATGTCCGTCGAGACCGCCACCGCGGGGCTCGGCCGCCGCTATGAGCTCACCGCCGCCGAGCTCGGTGCGAAACCGAACCGTGTGTTCTTCACAATCACTCTGCCTCTGCTCAGGCACGGAATCATCACCGGCGCCGTGCTGTGCTTCGCACGCTCACTCGGTGAGTTCGGGGCGACGCTGACCTTCGCCGGATCGCTGTCCGGCGTGACCCGCACGATGCCGCTGCAGGTCTACCTCGTGCGCGAATCCGATCCGCAGGCGGCCATCGGCCTCTCCCTCCTGCTCATCGTCATCGCCGTGCTCATCATCATCCTCGCCTACCGGTCCCCGCATGCTCCCCGACTGAAATCCCCACACACCGTTCCGACACCCACCCCCGCCGAGGCGGCTCCGCGCTCCATAGTCACCGAACCGAAACCTGGGGGAGAGGTGCCACCGGAGGCGCGGTCCGTTGGCCGGACGGGATCGGCGCAGCTCATCAGCGCGAAAGTCCGGCTGGATGCCCGCGGAATCGACCTGGACCTCGCCTCCGATCTGCCGGGAACCACCGCGATCATCGGCCGCAACGGGGCTGGAAAGTCCACCCTGTTCCATGCGCTCACCGGGGCTCTGACCCCCGATTCGGGACGCCTGCGCATCGGACAGGACACAGTGTTCGACATCGATGCCGGGCTGTGGCCGCCCGTCCACGACCGCGGAATCGTCCATCTCGCGCAGAACCCCCTCCTGTTCCCCCATCTCAACGTCATCGACAATGTCAGCTTCGGGCTGCGCGCTCATGGTTCTCCACGCGGCACGGCGCGTGAACGGGCGCAGGCGATGCTCGACCGTCTCGGCGTGGGGCGATTAGCAAACCGCAGGCCCGATGCCGTCTCCGGCGGACAGGCGGCACGCATCGCTTTGGCCCGTGCACTCGTCGTCGAACCGAAGCTGCTGCTGCTCGACGAGCCGCTGGCCGCGCTCGATGTCGATGTGGCGGTCGAGACCAGGCAGGTGCTGGTCCAACTGCTCCACGGGCGCAGCGCACTGCTCGTCACACACGACATCGATGACGTGAAAGCGTTGGCCGATTCGCTCGTCCAAGTGGAGAACGGGACCGTCGTCCACTCCGCCCCGGTGGGACAAGTCGACCCCGAAGCCGCAGGTGAGGGTGCCGATTTCCTCACCAGCTTTTGCATGCGGGACCGCGACGGAATAGTGTGCAATCAATCACATTGAAGGTCGGCAAACAAGGGAGCACACCGCAGTGTCCGAATTGTCCTACTCGTCGGGAACATCGACAGAACCGCTGCTCGGGATCACCATCGCCGAGCACATCAAACGCACAGCAGCGCAGAACCCCGATGCACTGGCGTTGGTCGACCGGCATTCGAATCGCCGCTGGACCTACTCCGACTTCGATCGCGATACCGACGCAGCGGCCATCGGTCTCCTCGAGCGCGGGGTGAAGAAGGGCGACCGGGTCGGGATCTGGGCGCAGAACGTCGGCGAATGGGCGCTCGTCCAGTACGCCACGGCGAAGATCGGTGCGATCCTCGTCAACGTCAACCCCGCCTACCGCAGCCACGAACTCGAATTCGTCGTCGAACAGTCCGGAATGAGCCTGATGATCTCGCAGATCGTCGCTCCTCCGCACTCGGACTTCCACGCCATCGCCACCGAGGTGGCCGCCAAGGTCCCCAGCCTCGACCTCGTCTTCCTCGACACCGTCTCCGACGACCTCATCGGTGACGTCACAGTGGGCGAGCGGGAGTCCTTCGCCCATCTCATCGGGCAGGGACGCGAGATGCTCGAGGACGCGGGAACGAAGTACGAGGTCCGGCTGCAGCAGGTCATCGACGACCTCTCGGCCGATGATCCGATCAACATCCAATACACCTCCGGAACGACCGGATTCCCCAAGGGTGTGACGCTCAGCCACCACAACATCCTCAACAACGGGTTCTTCATCGGCGAGATGCTCTCCTACACACCCGCCGATACCGTGGTCGTTCCCGTGCCGTACTACCACTGCTTCGGCATGGTCATCGGCAATCTCGCCGCACTCAGCCACGGCTCCGCGATCGTGCTGCCGGCGCCTGCCTTCGACCCGGTGGCGACGATGACGGCAGTGACCGAGGAGAAGGCCACATCGCTCTACGGTGTGCCGACGATGTTCATCGCCGAGCTCGAGCATCCGCAGTTCGCGGAATTCGACTTCTCCTCACTGCGCACCGGCGTCATGGCGGGATCGCCCTGCCCGGTCAACACGATGCGTCGAGTCATCGACGATATGAACATGTCCGAGGTCGCCATCTGCTACGGAATGACGGAGACCGCACCGGTATCGATGATGACCCGAGTGGACGACTCCCTGCAGAAGCGCACCGAGACAGTCGGCCGCGTCATGCCTCACCTTGAGATCAAGATCGCCGACCCTGTCACCGGACAGACCGTTCCGCGTGGTCAGAAGGGCGAATTCTGCACTCGCGGCTACGCCGTCATGCTCGGCTACTGGAATCAGCCGGACAAGACCGCCGAGACCATCGATGCAGCACGGTGGATCCACACCGGTGACCTGGCCATCATGGACGACGACGGATACGTCGACATCTCCGGACGGATCAAGGACATGGTCATCCGCGGAGGCGAGAACGTGTATCCGCGCGAGGTCGAGGAGTTCCTCTACCACCATCCTGCGATCCGCGACGTCCAGGTCGTCGGCGTCTCCGACGAGAAGTACGGTGAGGAGCTCATGGCCTGGGTGATCCTCAAAGACGGATTCGATTCGCTCTCCGCCGAAGAGGTGCGTGAGTTCTGCTCCGGCAAGCTCGCCCACTTCAAGATTCCGCGCTATGTCGAAGTCCGTGAGTCGTTCCCGATGACGGTGTCGGGAAAGATCCGCAAGGTCGAGCTGCGCAGAGAGGGCGAGAAGCTCGCTCACACGGCCGACGCCTGAGGGCTGCGAGCGCATCCCGGCAGGAACTGCAGCCGGATGAGTGCTCGAGGTCACAAGTCGGTTGCAGTTCTGTCGTCCCGGGGCGTGCCGTACTTCTGCGCGCCCATATTCACTGGGATCACAACATATGAGAGCTGAATCACCATTACTGGTGTCCTTGGGCAATGTCGAGAAGCACTACGGCGACTTCCACGCATTGAAGAACGTCAATCTCGATATCGCCGAACGCGAGGTTGTCGTCGTCATCGGACCCTCCGGCGGGGCTCACGGTTGGCCGGGACGGTCTCCGTGTATGCGTGACGGGGCCCGGTCGCTGGCGACCGGGTCCCGCTCAACCATGTATCGTTCAGATAGGAGTCGGCAATGAAGGAGTGCATCAATGCCACAGCCTCAACTCAGCCCCACACCGGTCCGCGTGGTGAAGAACATCGACCGCGAGCGGTACGAACTGTTCACCGATGAGACCCCGGGGGAGTTCATCGGGTTCCTCGCCTACCAAGTCATCGATGACCACACCGTGGAACTGCAGCACACGATCATCTCCGAAGGCTTCTCCCGACGAGGCTTCGCCCGCACCCTCGTCACCCAGGTGCTCGACCTCATCCGAGCGGATGAGGCGTCCATCGTGCCGACCTGCTCCTATGTTCAGGACTACCTCGAACGGTTCCCGCAGTACGGCGATCTCGTGGCCCATCAGTGACCGAGTCCCACCCCGCCGGCTGCGGAGCGGGCCGTTTCGCTCCGAGCCCGAGTGGTGACCTCCACATCGGCAACATCCGCTCCGGACTGCTCAGCTATGTGCGGGCCCGGCAGACGGGCCGGCGATTCCTGTGGCGGATCGAAGACCTCGATCGGGTGAAGGCCGGGTCAGCCGAATCACAGCTCGAAGTCTTCGCCGAACTCGGGGTGAACCCGACGAACCGCCTCTTGTCCAGTCTGCGCGGACTGCCGAATACTCGGCCGCGATCGCGAAGCTGGCGGCCGATGGTCTCGTCTACGAATGCTACTGCTCACGCAAGGACATCGCCCAGGCACCGAGCGCTCCGCACGCTCCACCCGGAGCGTACCCCGGAACCTGCCGCAGCCTCGGCGAGGATGAGCGTGAGACGGCCCGGCGCCGACTCGCGGCGAACAACCGGCAGCCGGCTCTGCGCCTGCGCGCGGACAATCGAGAGCACCGCATCGACGATGTGGTGCTCGGCCGGGTGGACGCGCTTGTCGACGACCTCGTGCTGCGCAGAGGTGACGGCGTATTCGCCTACAACCTCACCGTCGTCGTCGATGACGCAGCGAGCGGAATCGACGAGATCCTGCGCGGGGACGATCTCGCCTCCTCGGCGCCACGGCAGGCATATCTGTCGAAGCTGCTGGGGCTGCCCGAACCGGGCTGGGTGCACGTGCCTCTGGTGCTCAGTGAAAGCGGGCAGCGACTGGCCAAACGCGATGGTGCGGTGACCTATCAGCAATTGCGCAGCCTCGGGTGGACCATCGAGGACGTCTTCGCTTGGATGCAGCAGTCGTTGGGATTCGGCGGAGATAGTCGCCGGTGGCGGTCCGTCGATGACATGGTCAATGGTGTCGACTTCGCTCGGATGTCGTCAGCGCCGGCGGTCTTCGTCCCGCCCGCAGCACCCTGAGGCCGATCGGCCGTCAGGCTGCGGACGCGTCGATGGCGTCTCGGATGACCCCGTCGTAGATCGCTTCGAAGGTGTCGAGGGTGTATTCGATATCGTGTTTGGCCACGACGTCGAGCGACGCCTTCGACATGTCATCGAGGTCGTCGTCCGGCATCCGGCAGATGCGGGTGAAGCGATCGGCCAGCGCATCGGTGTCACGCGGTGGGAACAGATACCCGTTGACGCCGTCGCGGACGAGGTGCGGCAGTGCCACCGCGTCGGCAAGCACCACCGGTTTACGTGAAGCCAGTGCCTCCAACGTGGCGATGGACTGCAGTTCGGCGGTCGAGGGCATGCAGAAGAAAGTGCAGCGCTGGTAGGCGTCCATGAGCTCCTTGTCGCTGATCTTCCCGAGGACATGCACGCGATCGGCGACGCCGTGTTCGGCGGCCAGCTGCCGCAGCGGTTCCTCCTGGTCGCCGCCGCCGACGATATCGGCTTCGAGCCCCAGCTCCGGGTCGGTCTTCGCCAGGGCTTCGACGATGTCTGCGGCATGCTTCTCCGACGACAGGCGCCCGACGAAGAGGACTCGAGGCGGGATGGCGCGTGATGCGGAGCAGTCGAGTTCGCGCAGATGGGCGAAGCGCTGCAGGTCGATTCCGCAGGAGACCGCCCGGATAGGCGAGGAGAACCCGTTCTCGGTGAGCAGATCGGCGGCCAGCTGTGTGGGTACCGTGATGGAATCGGCGGACTGGAATTTGCGACGCAGGTCCCACCAGGCGATGGCAGTGCCGCCGTCGAGCACGGCCTTCGGGGCTTTGAGATAGGGGCGGACATTGTCGGGCATGAAGTGGTTCGTGGCCACGACGGGGATCCCGCGCCTGATCGATTCGGAGAACGCATAGCGGCCGATGACGAAGTGCGCCTGAGTGTGGACGACATCGGGGCGGACGCTGTCGAGGAGGCGCGAGAGCTCGGGCTTCGTCTCCCACGGCATGCAGATCATCCACGTCGGGTGCAGGGGCCACCTGTGAGCGGTGAGGCGGTGAACGGTGACCCCGTTCTCGACACCGACGGAGGGCTTGCCTGTCGGCGAAGGACACGCGACGTGGACGTGATTGCCGCGGGCGGCAAGGCCCTCGGCCAACCGTTCGGCGAACTTCGCGGCACCGTTGACTTCAGGGGCGTACGTCTCCGCCGGGATGAGGATTCGGCGATTCGGAGTGGGACGGTGCGCAGACAGGATTCAGCTCTCCTCGGTGTCGGTCATGGTGTCGGAACGCCGGGCGTTCCTGCGCTGAGCTTCTCGATCTCTGACATCGGGATGATACCGCGACAATACAACGACGGCCGCGCAGGCGACCAATCCGGTGAGGGTGATGAGAACGATGAGCCAGACGGGGGAGTGGGCCGCCTCGCCGAGTACGACGGTGCCCAGGATGACGGCCCCGATCGGGTCGATGACGGTCAGCCCGGCGATGACCATCTCGGGGGGTCCTGCCGCATAGGCGTTCTGGACGAACAGGGACCCCAGTGCCACCGCCGCCAGCAGTGCTGCGACGTTGATCCAGGTGACCTGATCGAGTCCGGCTTTCAGGAACTGGACGCTGACCAGGTGCGCGTTCGTCGCCACACAGGCGAAGAGCAGCCCGGCTGCGATGATGAGCACGAGCTGAGGGGCGTGACGGAAGGCCAACATGATCACCAGGCCGATGACGACGGCGACGGCGGTGATCCAGAACAGCGGCATCGCATCGGCACCGAGGTGGACTTCCGACTGCGCTGTCGTGGCCGAGAGCGCGACGAAGAGCGTCACCCCGGCGGTGCACCAGACGACGGACTGGACGAGCCGTCTGTTGACCTTGAGCCCACGGTGACGGACGCCGAGCAGCACGGAGACGATGAGTGAGAATGCCCCGATCGGCTGCACCACCATCACAGGTGCCAGTGCCAGAGCCACGAAGTTGCCGGCCGTGCCCACACCGAGGATGCTCAGTCCCAGCAGCCACCGGCGGTTGCGCAGCAGCTCGGTGAAATGTGCCCAGCTGAGTCCGTTGTGGGAGTCATCCTGCCCGGCAACCGCATCGTGCTGATACAGGGCGCCATAGGCCAGTGCCACAGCCGAGACGACGGCGAGGGCGATTGCCACTATGGTCACGATGAGTCTTCCGGTTTCGACGGTGCGGATGCGGGGAGCAGATCGCTTCGAGTCTATCGCGCGGACCGACGCCGAAGATGGCCGTGGACTGTGTTTGTGCTGACTGTAAGGCAACCCCGGGGCGACGGGTGGGGAAACCCTCATCGTTGTGAGCTAAAGCACTCGTCGCGGTTTTGTTCGCCGGCCCAGGGGTTTGCTAAGCTGGAACACACGTCCGCAGGAAACTGCGGCATTCCTCCGTAGCTCAGTTGGCAGAGCATTCGACTGTTAATCGAAGGGTCGCTGGTTCGAGCCCAGCCGGGGGAGCCACCAAGGCCCCGTCCGATCGGACGGGGCCTTCGTCGTGCCCGGTCATCTCGGAGCACCGCCTCTCGTGCGCTCGATCAAGTCGCAGCGCGTCTGTCGGCCCGTGGACAGTGCGATATCCGCGCTCCGCCTTGATCGAGGCCTGATGCCGTGGTCGCTATCGCCGGACAGCCGCGGGAATAGGCGTGGTGCGCAGCGGGTTCACCAGGCATGAAGTCTTTCGGATTCCTCAGTTTCGGTCACTACGATTCCGACGGCGACCTCGATGCCGGACAGATGCTGCGCGATGCGGTGGACATCTCCGTCGGTGCCGACGAGCTGGGCGTCAACGGCGCGTACTTCCGCGTCCACCATTTCGCGACCCAGGCGGCCTCTCCGATTCCGCTGCTGTCGACGATCGCCGCGAAGACCCGCGCGATCGAGGTGGGCACCGGAGTCATCGATATGAGGTAGCGCATGTCGGGGTTGTGGCGTTGGCGCAAACGGCTCTGCCGTTTACAGGTATCGGCAGACCTGGTCCGCGCTGCACGAGTCGGGGTCGGGCTGCGCGGCGTCGTGCCTGAGCTCGGCGATGGTGTCTCGGAGCGCTGTGAGCTGGGCGATCTGCTGCTCGATCTCGGCGAGGCGCGCGTCGAGGAGGTCGCGCACGTGCTCGCAGGGAGCAGCGCCGCCGTCGCGGATTTCGAGGATCTGGCGGATCTGGGCGAGGGTGAGGCCCGCGGCCTGGCCGCGGTGGACGAAGTCGATCCGGGCGGCCGTCTCGGGCGCGTAGTCGCGGTATCCGGACGGCGTGCGCTCGGCCGGGGGCAGCAGGCCCTGCTCCTCGTAGAACCGCAGCGTCTTCGCCGTCGTTCCCGCCCGCTCGGCGAGTTCCCCGATGCGCATCGCAGGCCCCCTGTTCTTTCGGCAGAAGTCCTCTTGACCTTCCCCTGCACTGGAAGGTCCAGTATGGCTGAGATAGACCGGAAGTCCAAGTATTGACAGGAGCTGCGATGCCCACGAAGTACGACCTCGCCATCATCGGATCGGGCGGCGGTGCGTTCGCCGCCGCGATCCGCGCGACCACGCTCGGCAAGTCGGTGGTGATGATCGAGCGCGGGACGCTCGGCGGCACCTGCGTGAACACCGGCTGCGTACCGTCGAAGGCCCTGATCGCCGCGGCCGACGCATGGCACTCCGCGGCCGACGCCGCCGACCGGTTCCCGGGGATCGAGACGACGGCGGGGCCGGTGGACATGCCCGCCCTGATCGCCGGGAAGCAGGCGCTGGTCGAGTCGCTGCGGGGCGAGAAGTACGCCGACGTCGCCGACTCCTACGGGTGGGCCGTCCGCCGCGGGGACGCCGCGTTCGCCGGCACCCCCGACGCACCGGTCCTCCAGGTCGCCGAGGACGACGGCAGCACCGAGACGATCGAGGCCGCGCACTACCTGGTCGCGACTGGCTCTCGGCCGTGGGCCCCGCCGATCGACGGCCTGGACGAGACCGGGTACCTGACCTCGACCACGGCGATGGAGCTGACCGAACTCCCTGAGTCCCTGCTCGTGCTCGGCGGCGGCTACGTCGCCCTGGAGCAGGCGCAGCTGTTCGCCCGGCTCGGCTCCCAGGTCACCGTGCTGGCCCGGTCCCGGCTCGCGTCGAAGGAGGAGCCGGAGGTGTCCAGGACGCTGCAGGAGGTGTTCGCCGACGAGGGCATCCGGGTGGTCCGCCGCGCGCTGCCGACGCGGGTGTCCCGCGACGCCGCGACCGGGCAGGCCGTCGTCACCGCGGACGTCGCCGGCGGCCGGGAGGAGTTCCGCGCCGACCAGGTGCTCCTCGCCCTCGGACGACGACCGGCCACCGACGGGCTCGGCCTCGACGCGGTCGGGGTCAAGACCGGGGACCTCGGCGAGGTGGTCGTCTCCGACCGGATGCAGTCCTCCCACCCGCGGATCTGGGCCGCGGGCGACGTGACCGGCCACCCCGAATTCGTCTACGTCGCCGCCCAGCACGGCACCCTCGTCGCCGAGAACGCGTTCACCGACGCCGACCGGGCCGTGGACTACGCCCGGCTGCCGAGGGTCACGTTCACCGGCCCGGCGATCGGCGCGGTCGGGATGACCGAGAAGGACGTCGTCGCCGCCGGGATCCGCTGCGACTGCCGCGTCCTGCCCCTGCACCACGTGCCCCGCGCCCTGGTCAACCGCGACACCCGCGGCTTCGTCAAGATCGTCGTGGACGCCGACACGGGGAAGATCCTCGGCATCACCGCCGTCGCCAAGGACGCCGGCGAGCTCGCCGCCGCCGGGGTCCACGTGCTCGGCAAGACCGTCGCCGAGGTCGCCGACGCCTGGGCCCCCTACCTGACCATGGCCGAGGGCATCCGGATCGCCGCCAAGGCCTTCACCACCGATCCGTCGCTCCTGTCGTGCTGCGCGTGAACGCGCACGCAGACAATCGGGGGGAACGCTCAGCTGGGAGAGGAACAGACGATGAGCGGCGATAAGGGCCACGACTCGCATCGCGCGGGCGTGCTTGTCGGTGCTGGGACGGGCTTGCTCCTGTTGGCATGCTGCGCGCTTCCGCTGCTGATCTGCTGCGGCCTGCCTCTCCTCGCCGCGGGCGGAGCCCTTGCAGGTATCGGAGGTTTCCTCGGCAACCCTTGGCTCATCGGTGCCGGGATCGCAGTCGGGGTGGCCGTCACAGCGGCGATCGTCCTCCGGCGACTGCCGCGGCACCGACGTCGCTCGACCGGCGGCTGCGGCAATCGTTCGACTACTGACCGGGGTCAGTAGTTCGAGTGGCTCCAGTCATCGTCGCCAGCTCGGCCACGTCGGCATCCCGCGACCCTTCCAGGTCTCCACGAGACCAACAACCCAGCGGACGGACGCGAAGACCCCGTAGCCGGCCGCCGCGAGGCCCACGGCGATCACGAGCCAGCGCCCGATCCCGAGCCACACGCTACCGTCCACGTCCAGCGCCCACTGAGCGCCGGTGATGAGCCCGGCGATGCCCATCCAGAGCCCAGCGATGACGACCACCACCGGCAGGAGCGCGAGGCACATCGCGGCGGCGGCCGACCACAGCTGCCGGGCCTCCAGCTTCGCGGTGGCGGCGATGATCCGCTCGGCCCGTTCGTTCGACGCGTCGAGGTTCGCGGTCATCGTAGTCGAAGCCTCTCCGGTGACCTGCTCGACGGCCTTCTGGACCCGCTCCTCGGTGTGCTTCTCGATCCGCTGCACCGCCCAGCCGACCTGTCTGACGAGCTTCTGGTTCGCCGCGGCCTGCGCCTTGAGCCCCTCAATCGCCGATGCCGTAGCCACGTGGTTCCTCTGCGCCTCCGCGACCAAGCTCTGCGACGCGGCGTTTAAGCTCTCGCCGTTGAGACTCTGCGCGAACTCGCCGAGCGTGCTCGCGATCTCGTTCTGCCTGCTCTCGATACTCGCGATCCTCGCGGACACGTCGCTGGAGGGCGAGGAGGTTGACGCCGGGGCCGTGATCCGCTCCAGCCGCCTCGTCGTCTCCTCGTCCATGACCTTCACGAACCCCGCGAGCTTCTTCTGCTGCTCGGCCAGCCGGTCGAGCCTCGCGTTCTGCGCCTCGACGGCGGCGAGGATCGAGGTCAACGCCTCCATCGTCTCCGGACTGTCGAGCGCTGCGCTCATGTTCCTGCTCCTCCTGCTGCTGGTGGTAGTCGAAGAACGCCCGCGCGCCCTCCGGGGTGAAATCTGTCGAGAGCGCACTCGTGCGCTTGCGTCGCTCGGCACGCCCGGACTCGCCGCGGCGGTCCTCGATGTAGAGCGTCCACGTCTCCTTGCCGACGTTCTTCCCTCGCTTGCTGATGGCGGTGTGGAGGCGCATCCGCGGCACCCGCTCCCCGTCATCGCCGAGCTGCTGGTTCTGCTCCTCGATCACCGCTTCGAGACCGGCCTTGTCCACCGCACGGGGATCAGCCAGGGCGGCGCTCATCCGGTCGCCCATCTCGCGGTCGAGCCCGCCCTCGGCGAAGTCCTCGCGGCGCAGCTCCCAGTCCTTCGGTGCGTGCTCCAGACGCTTCACGACCGAGAGACCGTGCTCGCGCATGAGTTCGTCGTTCGCTGACTGAACGCCCCGCTGGTTCCCGGCCTTGCGGTCGTGGAACGTGCGGTAGTCGCTGAGCGCTCTTCCCGTCCGATTGCTGTGGTTGATGACCAAGATGTGGTTGTGCGGCTTCTTCCCGCGTCCGTCCACATGACTGACCACGAGGCAGTCGGAATCTGGGTGCATCTTCTTCGCGAGTTGATAGCCCAGATCGTTCACCCGCTGCACGTCCTCCGGATTCTTCGGGTCGAACTCCTCGTCGCTGAACGACTGCCTGTAGTGCAGCGCCTCGACGTCGCGCTTCGTGTTCTGGGTGAGCGCGCGGGCGCGCGCCGAGAACGCGCCGGGGCCTCCCGGCACGTCGCACGTGATCGCGACGCCGCGCTCGTCCTCCTTGCCCCGGATGTAGCGCTCGGTGTCGGCGGCGCTGGCGCTCGGACTGTAATGTGTCGTGCTCATGAGGCCGCCCGATCACCGAGCAGGGCGCGGATCTCGCGGAGCAGCTCGATCAGCTCGGGCACCTCCGCCGACAGCGACACCGGCTCACCCGCGCGAGCACGGCGGTCCAGGTCGTTGACGTTGATCGCGAGCGGGCGCACCTGGGCGGCCAGCTCCCGAGCATCAGCAGACGCCTGCACGCGCTCCTCGACCCCGAGCAGGTGCGCGGCCACGGCGGCGTCCAGCTCCTCGCTCCGAGATGCATGGAGCGCATCGCGCACGACGGTCCGCACCCACGTGCTCGGAGCCAGCCCGAGCCGCTTCGCACGAGTGCGAACCGCCCCGAGCGTGGCGTCATCGAAGCGCGTATCGAGCCGCCCGCCGCTGCCACGACGACGCTCCGCGCCGCCGTGACTCTGGCGCACAGCCTCCGCATCAGCCCGACCGGTGTTCACCCGGGAGTCGGCCTGCTGCTCCGCCTGTACGCCAGAGTGGCAAGCAGTAGGCGCGTCGGACATTTCGCTGGCGCTCATGTCCTCCTTGCCTGCTTGCGAGGGGGCTGCGCCCCCTTCGATCCCCTGGAAGTGCCCATCGAGTTCGGTGCTCATGCCGCACCTCCCGCGACCAGCAGACCGCCGTTCGCGCGGAGCCGCGCGACCTTCGCATCGAGCACCTTCTGCTTCGCCTCAGCGCGGCGCTGACGCTCATCCTCGGAGAGCGCCAGGCACTCATCCCCATGCCGCGCGTAGACGCCCGCCTGCGGAGTGGAACACGTGCAGAGCTGCAACTCACGGTTGTGCTCCTCCAGCTCGGCGAGCCGCCTGCGCTGCTGCTCCTCGACGACCTCACGGTCACACTTCGCCGCCTCTTCGGCGGCGGCGATCTCCTCAGCGCTCGGCTGGATCGGCTGGCCGACTCCAGCGAATTCCGCGAACAGTTCGTCCCCGTTGATCGCCTCCAGTTCGGGGCGCGCTATCCGGTCGTGCTGCTCCACGATCGGCGCGACCGTGCGCGCCTCGATCTCTCCGCGCACGCGCTCGCGCTCCGCGGTGTCCTTGATCGCCTTGCACCTGCGCGCCAGCAACTCCAGGTCCTGGCTCATGTGCTCGTACCGCTCATAACGCTGGTACTCGCGGGTGCCGTTGAGCACACCGGAGTTCACGAAGATCGAGAACTCGCGCTCGGCGACCGGGATGATCACCGGGAAGCGGCGGAACCCCTGCCCGAGGTTCTCCGCCTGGTGCTTGACCCGCACGCCGCCCTGCATCGACTCGTACTCGCCAGCCAAGCCGCGGAGGAACTCCTCGTAGCCCTCGGGACCCGTAACGATGTTCACCCGGTTGAGCAACTGAGTCTTCGATCCCTTGATGTTCACGATCGGCTTCTCGTCCGGCTCGCGCCACGGGCCGAGAATGCGGAAGAGCATCCCGCGGCTCTTGGCCGTGCGGATCATGTCACCGACGCGCGTGTCCTCCCAGATCACGACCGGCTCGCCGTCGTAGCCCTCCCACGAGACGTTCTCGCCGCCCACCTTGAAGTACGGCTTGTCCGCATCCGGGGCCAGAGCGCGAGCCAGCGCCTTCGCGAGCAGGTCCTTGCCCGTGCCGCCCTCGCCGAACACGTAGAAGTTCATGACCGACTCCGGTGCGTCCTGATACGCGAGGAAGTCGCCGCGCAGCTTCTGGAAGTGCGCCAGGTTGCCCTTCGCGAAGTAGATCGCGGGCTCCTGATCGCGGACCTGCTTCAGCGTCAGCGAGCCCTTGCCCACGGCCTGGAAGAGCTTGCTGAGCTTCGCCCTGCCTCCGCCCTCAGCGGCGTTGCGGCGCATCGCCATGTGCGCGTCCAGCTCCCGCCCGAAATCGAAGTTCGCGACGATCCGGCCCCGGCCGTACTGGTACTTGCCAGGCATGCCCTCCTGCGTCTTGTCCACGAGGTAGTGCCGCTCCGGCTGGTGGATGCCCGGGATGGCGTTCTTCCCCCGCGACTCATGCGGCAGGTACTCAGCGAGATCGAAGAACGCCTTCTCTGCCGCGCCGCGGCCCTTGTGCTCGGTGCCTTCCTGCTCGGCAGTCTCTTTTGGCGGCTTCACGCGAGCCGAGGGGATCGAGAAGGCGTCGGAGACGGTGCGGATCGTAGGACGCGGACCATCAGCATCAGCGACCCACAACACCATGTGAGCGTGCAGGCCCTTGATCCCGCAGCACACCGTCTCGCCTGTACCCTCGTCCACCTCGACCAGGCGGTCATACGGGTGCCACACGTAGGCCCAGCGGTGGAGGCGATCGCCCAGCGCCGCGAGGCCCTCGTCGATCTGCTCCTGCGTGAGCATGACCTCGCCGGTCTCCGGGTGCTCGCGGTACTGCATCACCGAGAACACGCGTGACTGCATACGGGTGCGCTTCGCCTGCTCCGGGCTCTCCGCCGTCTTCGCGGCGGCGAAGAACGCCTTCGCCTCGGCGACCTGCGCAGGCGTGGACTCGACGACGAACGGTTCGACCTCGTCACCGGGATCGGCCCCCGGCACGTCCAGCTCGGCGAAGTCCACGCTTGCACCCGAGGTAGGCGCCGGTGCAGCCGTTTCCGAAACGGATGCGCGGCCACCCAAGGAGGGCCGCGCATGCAGAGCGGCGACAGTTCCCTGGTCAGAGCTGAGATCGGCGGGAATCTCGGACTCGCCGGAATCGGTCGGTGCAGCCGTATAGCCGTTTCCGGCAAAATCGTCCCCGACGGGGAGAGCCCGGTTCCCGTCGCTCGGAACGGCACCGGGCACCCCGCCTTCGGCGGGTGCCAGACCAGGCCCTCCGGGCGGGGTCAGGTCGACGGGATCGGTGCTGAGGTTGCGGGCGTCGGGGTGCATCAGCGACCACCGCCCTTGCGGTAACGCTTGATCACGGCCTGGTGCGTGACGCCGAGGGCGTCGCCGATCCTGGCCCACGTCACGCCCTCGGCGCGGGCGTCGGCGACGGCGATCTCGACGGCCTCTTCCAGCACGGAGCGGAGCACGCCGAGGTCGTAGAGCCGTGCCTCCATGTTGGCGAGGGAGGGGTCGCCCTGACGCCAGCGGAAGCCGGTCAGGTGATCGAAGGCGGCGGAGTTCGCGCTCATCAGCGATCACCGCCCATCATGGCGGCGACGGTGGCGCGCTGGCGCGGGTTCAGCGGAGTATGAGTCAACCGCTCACCAGCCACGCGACCCGCAGCGCGGGCGGCGGCGATGACGGGCGCGAGGCCCTCATCGCGGGCAGGGAGCCCCTGCCCCTGCTCGAGGTCAGGCGGAAGGCTCGTGAAAGTGCGGGTGTCCGTCGAGGACATAGAAAACTCCCGAAGATCGTTCTTCGGGAGTTCCAAGAGCCCTCACTCTTGGCGACCTCTCGGTCGGAGCTTCGACGGTGGCCCGCCCGTCGGGGATTGCTTTCGTTTCACCGGGGGTGTCTCACCCTCGCTCACGCGAGGTTCACTCCGTTTGCCAGCCCGGGGACATGCCACTTCGCTGCCCCCGCGGACCACGAAGCGCTGTCCATTCGCCTCTGCAACGATTCTCCCATGACTCGACTCACCATTGCAATGACGAGTCGAATCATGAGTCAATCGCGACGCGGCTCGATCCGGATGAGGTCGGGATCGAACCGCACGTGACCGGGCCGGATCGGCGCGACGGTCACCGTCACCAGCTCGTCCACGAGCATCCGGCGACGGTCCACATCCAGCGCCTTCCACTTCGACTCGACCATCTCCCGGCGCTCCACGGTTCCGACCAGCTCGTCCACGTCCGCGAGCAGCTTCACCGCCGCCGACACCGAGCGGTCGAGCAGCTCCGCGTCGATCTCGTCGATGCGGGCCTTCACGTCATTGATCGCCGCCGTGATCTCAAGGACCGGCTGATGGATGTCGCGCAGCAGCGGGCTCAGTTCCTTCACGCGCTCGACCAGCGCGTTCCGCTCGGTCAGCAGCTCCTCGCGGTCCGGCCTACCGTCCTCCTGCGGCATCACCAGGTCGTGCACGTCCACCGAGGACAGGCGGGTGAGCACCGCCTCGGTGACCATCGCATCGACGGGCTCGCGCTGGCGCGTGAGGTGGAAGTGCTCTCCACAGCGATACGTCGGCTGCTTGCGGCTGTTCGTCCCCGAGACAAGCGTCGCCCCGCACTTTCCGCACAGGCCGATCCCGGAGAGTAGGTACTTCGGCTGGTTCCCCTGCCTCGCCGACCTCCGCACGTTGTCCTCCAGCTTCGCAACCGCGGCCCGCCACGTCTGCTCGCTCACAATTGGCGGGAACACCTCGCCCTGCACGGGGTACAGCTCGCCCGACGCGTAGTGCTTGATGTAGCCAGCGTAGAGCGGGTTCGCCAGCAGGTACCTCACGGCATCGACTGAGAACTCCGACCCGCGCGCGGTGAGGTGACCGGCGCTGTTCAGGTCCTCGCGGATGCGTCGGATCGACAGCGACGGCTCGCCGAGGAACGCGTCGAAGGCTCGCCGCACGGCCTCGGCCTCCTCGGGGATCAACTCGCCATCGCGCGTCCAGCCGAACGCCTTCCAGGCCGACGTGGGGATGCCTTCTGTACGTCGGCGCTCGTTCGATCTGATCTGGCGCTCTGCCTTGCGCCGGGCTTCGAACCGGGCGAGGGCGGCGAGCATCGTCGCCCGGAACTCGCCGTCCGCCGTCGAGAGGTCGATCTCGCCGTCCACGGTGACGACGCGCAGACCGAGGTCGATCAGTGTGTTGAGATCCTTGGTGCTGCGCAGGAGGCGGTCCATGTCCACGGCGACGACCATCGAGAACCGGCCTGCTCGGGCGTCGTCCAGCATCTCTGCCCACCGGGTGCCAGCGCGGCGCTTCTTCGTCGCCGACACCGCGTTGTCCTCGTAGACCTCGACCACGTTCCAGTCCTTGGCCTCGGCCAGCGCCTTGATCTTCCTCAGCTGGGTATCGACCGTCCAGCGGTCGCCCTTGCGGTCCATGGAGGCGCGGACGTAGGCCGCCACCTCGTTCGTCTTCCTCAGCGCTACCAGTTCGACCATGCAACCAAGCTTACGTGGACCAGTGTTGCAACCCCGATATGCGCTACGAGAACCCGCTCTATCTCGCCGAGGAGGCCGCCGCCCTCGACCTGCTGTCTGACCAGCGGGTGGCGCTGGGCATCAGCCGCGGGTCCCCGGAGCCTGCCCTGCGCGGCTGGGAAGCCTTCGGATACGAGGATCAGACCGAGCCCAAGGCTGCGAACATGGCCCGAGAGAAGTTCGACCGCTTCCTTCGCGCCATCCGCGGTGAGAAGCTTGCTCCTGCCGATCCCCAGCAGTTCGGTCCCGGCGTGCGGCTGCGTGGAGAACCGCATTCGCCCGGACTGGACCGACGCATCTGGTGGGGCGCCGGTTCGGCTGCTACCGCTGAAAGTGCGGCTCGCATGGGGGGTGAACCTGATGAGTTCGACCCTGCTCACCGAGGCGACCGGCGCCGCATTCGGGGACCTGCAGGCCGAACAGATCGCCCGGTACCGCCAGGCGTGGAACGAAGCCGGGCACGACTGGACGCCGCGTGTGTCCGTCAGCCGCAGCATCTTCCCGATCACCACCGACCTCGACGACCTCTACTTCGGCAGGCGCGGAGCCGGGCAGGGTGACCAGATCGGGATCATCGACGACACGCGTTCGACCTTCGGCCGCACCTATGCGGGTGAACCGGACAGACTGGTCGAGGAGCTCAAGACCGATGCGGCCATCCAAGCCGCCGACACCCTCATGCTCACGATCCCCAGCCAACTCGGCGTCGACTACAACCTGCACATCCTCGAGTCCTTCGCGAAGCACGTCGCACCGGCTCTCGGCTGGGTGCCTGCAGGTGCGCACTGAGAGGTTCCGTCAGAGCTCTGTCCGCGAACGTATGATGTGAGAGATCAGAGAAGATCCATCACCAGGGACGATTCACCACCAGGGGAGACCGAGTGAGCGAGAGCACGAAGATGACGCAGACGCAGAAGCGCATCCTCATCATCGGCCTCGTCCCCCTCTTCATGTCCCTGCTCTCGGTCTCCAGCATCAACGTCGTCCTACCCGCCATCGCCGCCGATATCCATGCCTCCACCTCGGCCCTGCAATGGGTGCTCACCGGTTATGCGCTGTCCTTCGGCGTCGTCCTCGTCGCCGCCGGGCGAGCCGGTGACGTCTTCGGTCGCGGGCAGCTGTTCGTCATCGGCGTGGGTCTCTTCGGTCTCTCCTCGCTGGTGGCTGGAATCGCCCCGGACCCGCTGACGCTCAACATCTCGCGAGTGACCATGGGGCTGGGCTCGGGATTCCTCAACCCGCAGGTCGTGGGCCTGCTGCAGCAGTACTTCCAGGGTCCGCCTCGTGGTCGTGCCTTCGGGCTGATGGGCACCACCGTCGGCCTGTCGGTGGCGGTCGGTCCCGTGCTCGGCGGTGCCCTCATCGCGCTGTTCGGCAGCGGCCTCGGCTGGAGGGCGACATTCCTCGTCAATGTGCCCTTCGCGATCGCCTCTCTCCTCCTCGCCCGCGTCTGGCTGCCGAGCGGTGCGTGGCGAGCTGCCGTCGCTCAAGATGGGAAGAGCGCCGAGGATGGGAAGAGCACCGAGGAGGGGAAGGACCTCGATCCGGTGGGAGTCATCCTCCTCGGTGTCGGCGTGCTTCTCATCCTCCTGCCCTTCGTCGAGTCATCGCTGGGTTGGTTCATCTGGCTGTCCCTGCCGCTCGGCGTCGGCGCAATCTGGCTGTGGGCGTGGTGGGAACGGCGCTATGCGCGACTGGGGCGCCCTCCCATGGTCGACCTCGATCTCTTCCGGATCCGCAGCTTCAGCAACGGTTCGATCATCATCGCTCTCTACTTCCTCGGCGTCACCAGCGTCTGGGTCCTCGTCGCCATGTACATGCAGCAAGGGCTGGGGCATACGGCCTTGGCTGCGGGAATGATCGGTCTGCCGGCCGCGCTGTGCTCGGCAGTCTCCGCCGATGTGTCCGGACGCTTCGTCTTCCAGATCGGGCGCCGCCTCGTCGTCTGGGGGATCGCGCTGTGCCTCGTGGGCCTGGTGGCGACGATCGGCGTCGTCGCTCTGCTGTCCCGGGGCATCGGCAGCGAGTGGTGGATGCTGCTCACCCTGGCCTTCATCGGCACCGCTCAGGGTATGGTCATCAGCCCCAACCAGACTCTGACCCTGCAGGAGGTCCCGCTGCGATACGCCGGGTCCTCCGGAGGAGTGCTCCAGACGGGGCAGCGTATCGGCACGTCGATGGGGCTGGCGATCATGACTGCCCTGGCGTTCTCGATCACCGCAGTGAGCAATTGGCACTGGGGGATGATCGCGGCGTTCGTCGCGATCGCACTCGTTGTCGTCCTCGCCGGTGCCGTCGGCATCGTCGAAGTTCGCCGAGGCGGTCCCCGCCGCGCCTGAGAGGACATTCGCGGCATGCCCGGAGCCGCACCAACATCGTCAGCTGTCAGCGCAATAATGTTACGGATTTTAGACAATCCGCTGTGTCCGAATGTGGAAGACTGTGAACGCACATCAGCCCATGGAAGGAAACACAGTGGTCGAGGCGGTACCCGATGACGAGCTCGCGCTCGAGGAACTCGTGCGCTCGGGCGGGATCGAAACCTATTTCGCCCCCGTCGTCGATGCACTGACCTTCCAACGAGTCGGCCATCAGATACTGCAGGCCCCCACGGGGGATCCGGAACTGGGTCGAGCCGAGTCGGAGAACCTCCGCCACGCCATGCGCGTCTCGACGATCACCGGAGATATCGACGCCTCGCTGCGGGACTCGGCGCTGCGCACTGCAGAAGGCGCCGGCCTGCCGAAGTCGAACCGCCTGTTCCTCCACGCCGAAGCCGAATCCTTCGCAACCCTCGAAGACCGCACCGGGGAGCCCGACCGCTCGGTCATTCTGCAGCTCGACGCCAATCGCGTCGCCTCGTCTCCGGCCTCGGTGCTGCGCTCTGTGCGCTCGGCACGGGCCATGGGTTGGGGCGTGGGCATGTCCTCGGTCGGTCCCGACCTGCGCAGCACCTCATTCGTTCCGCTGGTCAATCCATCGGTGGTCGGACTCCACCCGGACGTTCTGCGCATCGACTGCGACTCCCATCTGGCTGAACTCAACCGACTTCTCCACGCCCATCTCGAACGCACCGGAGCGGTCATCCTCGCCGACGGTGTCGAGACCGAAGACGATCTGGACCGAGTGCGCGCGCTGGGGGCGCGGTTCATGTCCGGGCCCTACTTCGGTGAGGCCACGAAGCAACCGCAGTCGTTCTCCGAACCGAGCGAGGACGCTCTCGTCTCCCACTACTCTCGCAACCTGCCGGCACTCGGCACGCCGTATTCGATCTCGCAGGGACTCCGGCGTGAGCCTTTGGTGATGAACCGCGAACTCCTCGTCGCTCAGATCGCGGCCTTGGAAGAACGCGCTCTGGCGTCGGGAACGGCGACTATCGCCCTCGGTGTGTTCGGGGAGGACGACGGATTCTCCGAGGCGACCCGACTGCGGTATGAGAAGATCCGTGACACGGTGGGTCTGACGGCCATGTTCTCCGGCGGATTCGACGGACCGCCGATTCCCGGAGTGCGCACCGGACTCGTCGATGCCTCGGATCCCATGCGCAATGAACACGGCGTCGTCGTGGTCGGGCCCGACTGGTCCGGCATGGTCGCAGCGTCGAAACGCAACGATCCGGGAAGCGACGGACAGACTGTCTTCGACGTCTACATCACGACCGATCGCTACACCTGTGTCGATGCCGCACGCAGCGTTCTCACTCGCGTCGCCCCTCTCAACGCGATGGCGAACCTGCGCGCCTGAGCAGAGCGAGTCCGGGTGTCTCGACTCCTGTGAACGCGTGCGTGAACCGAATGGGGCGGTGGACTCCGATGGTGCTAATGTTGTCTCGGCTGGCCCCCGTAGCTCAGCTGGTTAGAGCAGGGAACTCATAATTCCTTGGCCGTCGGTTCAAGTCCGACCGGGGGCACCATGCAGCACGGCCCCACCTCTGAGAACACGAGTTGGGTAAGCCGAATCCCCTTCTCGGCGATGGTGCGCGCCGCCGCCTCCGACACCACTTCGATGTCGTCGTCCAGGGAGTTGCGACAGCCCTGCTCCCATCACTTCGCCCGATAGACGACAGGCACTACCGACACCCGACGCCACCAGCGTCTTTGATGCTTGGCTGCACGTCGATCATCGACTATCATGTGGTCAGCACCTCCTTTCGGATCGTAGGGGAAGACGTATCCGAGGTAGGAGGCAGAAATGGATATGACACAGGGCGTACTCTTCGTCCACTCAGCACCTCGTGCGCTGTGCCCTCACATCGAGTGGGCAGCGGGCGGGGCCATCGGCGCACAGGCACGCTTCGACTGGACACCCCAGCCGGCAGCACCGGGCCTCGTGCGCGCAGAAGTCTGCTGGCGCGCGCCTGCAGGCTCCGGAGCTCGTATCGCATCCGCATTGCGCGGTTGGGACTCGCTTCGCTATGAAGTCACCGAGGAACCCTCGGCCGGAGTCGACGGCGGACGCTGGAGCCACACTCCCGATCTGGGCATCTACCACGCAGTGACCGATACCGCCGGCAACATCCTCGTTCCCGAGGACCGCATCCGCTCCGTCATGGAACGCGCTGCAGGCGACCCCGCGAAGTTCTCCTCGGAGATGGCGATCGCCCTCGGCGAGGCCTGGGACGAGGAACTCGACGCATTCCGCCACGCAGGCGAGGGCGCACCGGTGCGCTGGCTCACTAAGGTCGGCTGAGCCTTTCCTCTCGCCTCCGGGCCGCACAGTGACGTGACGGTTCAGATCGCTCACTGAAGCTCAATGGGCACACCTACCTGCCTCGGGTGTGCCCATTTTGCGTGCTCGCGTGCCTGAACATAACATCCTGCGCCACCAGGATCATGCGCATATGCGCAGACCGTTCTGATCCTTTCAAGCTACGTTCTTTCGCACAATTGGAAACGGCCCACTTTAAGCTGGATAGCACAGTTTCAAAACCGTGCTTTCCGGCTCAAAGTGGGCCGTAATGCTGACTGAGGTCGCGCAGAGCCTCAGGCGGAGCGGAAGGCGACGACGGCGTTGTGACCACCGAAGCCGAACGAGTTCGTGATCGCTGCGATATCGCCCGCCGGCAGCTCCTGCGGAGTGTCACGGACGATGTTGATTCCCTTGACCTTCGGGTCGACCTCGTCGATGTTGATGGTCGGGGGAGCGGTGCGAGTCTGCAGCGCCTTGACCGTGAGGATCGCCTCGACGGCACCGGTACCACCGAGGAGGTGGCCGGTCATCGATTTCGTGGCCGAGACCAGTGCATCGGAGACGTTGTCGCCGAGCAGTTCGCTGATGGCCAGCGATTCCGGGACGTCACCGACTGGAGTCGATGTGGCGTGTGCGTTGACGTGCTTGATGTCGGCCGCGGTGAGGCCGCCGGCATCGAGTGCCTGCTGCATGGCAGCCAGCGCGTGCTTGCCCTCGGGCTCTCCGCCGGTGATGTGGTAGGCGTCGTTCGAGATGCCCCAGCTGGCCACCTCGGCGTAGATCTTCGCTCCACGAGCCTTCGCATGCTCCTCGGTCTCGAGGATCAGCGTGCCCGCGCCTTCGCCCATGACGAAGCCGTCACGGTCGATGTCGTAGGGACGCGAGGCGGTCTCGGGCGAATCGGTGCGACGCGACAGCGCCTGCATCGAATTGAACGAGGCGAGGGTGATCGGGTGGATCGCGGCTTCGGAACCACCGGCGATGATGACGTCGGCCTGGCCCGAATTGAGAACGTCATAGGCGTGGCCGAGGCTCTCGGTCGATGATGCGCAGGCGGAGACCAGGGTCTGGACCCCGGCGCGGGCCTTGAACTCCATTCCGATCGCGGCCGCGGGCCCATTGGGCATGAGCATGGGAACGGTCAGGGGCATGACCCGGCGCGGGCCTTCCGCCTGGAGGGTGTCCCAAGCATCGAGCAGAGTCCAGACTCCGCCGATGCCAGTGGCCCAGGAGACAGCGGTGCGTTCCGGATCGGTCTCCTCGAGGCCGGCGTCTGCCATGGCTTCACGAGCGGAGATGAGAGCGAATTGGCTCGAGGGGTCGAGGCGCTTGGCCTGAACCCGCTTGAGGTTGTCGGGCACGACCTGTGGGTCGACCTGCGCTGCGAAGTCCACGGCGAGGCCGTACTTCTCCGACCAATCGTTGTCCATTGTGTGAACGCCGGATTGACCTGCCAGGATGGCTTCCCAAGTGGCATCGACAGTCGCGCCCAGGGGGGTTACCGCACCGATTCCGGTGACGACAACTTTAGATGTCATGGTACAAACCTCGTCGATAGTGTGGACACGGCCCGTCTGTGGACGGGCCGTGTTCGGCTGCTGTGTCTCAGGCTTCCTGAGCTTTGTTGATGTAGTCGACAGCGTCCTGAACGGTGACGAGGTCCTTGACGTCGTCATCGGGGATCTTCACGCCGAACTTCTTCTCGGCGTTGACGACGATGGTCATCATCGAGATGGAGTCGATGTCGAGGTCATCGGTGAACGACTTGTCGGCTTCGACTGCTTCGACAGCCAGGCCGGTCTCTTCGTTGACGATCTCTGCCAGCCCAGCGAGGACTTCAGCTTCGGTGAATGCCATTTCTTTCCTACTTTCTGATTTCGGTCGAGGGTTTTTCGACCGTTTGAGGAACTTTTCGACGAGTGTCCCGCCGAATATCTTAGGACATTCACGGAGAGTTTTCCGTGAATGGGTGTGTCTCAGGGCAGGCGTACGACCTGGGCGCCGTAGACGAGGCCCGCCCCGAAGCCCATCTGCAGGGCGAGACCGCCGCTGAGCTCGGGCTGTTCGCGCAGCAGCCGTTCGGTGGCCAACGGGATCGATGCCGCAGAAGTGTTCCCGTTGTCGGCGATGTCACGAGCGATGACGACGGACTCGGGAAGCTTCAGCTGCTTGGCGAGCTCATCGATGATGCGCATGTTCGCCTGGTGCGGAATGAAGGCAGCGAGATCCTCGGCTTCGATTCCGGAAGCGGCGAGGGCTTCCTTGGCAACCTCGGCGCCGTCCCACACTGCCCAGCGGAAGACGGTCGGTCCATCCTGACGCAGGGTCGGGAAGGGCAGCTCGCGATCGTCGCGGATGTCATAGAGCGAATCGGTCATCCGGATCGTCGACCAGTTCTCGCCCTTCGAACCCCACACGGTCTTCGAGATGCCGGGTTCGTCTGAGGAGCTGACGACGACGGCGCCGGCTCCGTCGCCGAGGATGAAGGAGATCGAGCGGTCCTCAGGGTCGATGACCTCGGAGAGCTTCTCGGCACCGATGACGAGGATGTTGTCCATCGTTCCGGCGCGCACGAGAGCATCGGCCTGGGAGATGCCGTAGCAGTAGCCGGCGCACGCGGCGCTGATGTCCCACGCCGGGATCGGGCCGGTGCCCAGCCGCGCGGTGAGAGCGGAGGCTGCTGAGGGCGTGAAGTACTCGAAGGTGACGGTGGAGATGATGATGCCGCCGATGTCCTCGGGCTTGAGGCCCGCAGAGGCGATCGCTTCGAGCGCGGCCTCTTCGGACATATCGAGGACGCCGACGTCCTTGCTGGCACGACGACGGGTGATGATGCCCGTACGCTGACGGATCCATTCGTCGGAGGAGTTGATCGGTCCGGCGATATCGTCATTGCTGACGAGGTTCTCCGCACGGTAGGCGCCGATTCCGGCAATGCGGGAGAAAGTGCCGGGCTCGGCAGTCTTGAGTGTAGGCATGGCGTCTTCTTTCGATTCTCAGGCGTGGGCTGCCGCGAACTCACGCGCGCCGTCGAGGTCGGCGGCCGATTTGATGGCGAATGTCTCGACGCCCTTCATGGCGCGTCGAGCGATTCCGGTGAGTGTTCCACCGGGGACGAGTTCGATCATTCCGGTGATCCCGGCACTCAGCAGCGTCTCCTGGCACAGGTCCCAGCGGACCGGGTTCGTGACCTGCCTGACCAGGCGGTCGACGTACTCGCGCCCGGTTTCGACCGCGGTGCCGTCGGAGTTGCTGAGGATCGAGACGGTGGGATCGGAGACCTCCATCGCCGAGGCGGCGGCAGCGAGATCATCGGTGGCCGCGGCCATGTACTCGGTGTGGAAGGCACCGGCCACGGCCAGCGAAATGACCCGGGCGCGCTCCGGTGGGTTCTCGGCCAGTGCCTCGAGAGCGTCGAGGGATCCGGCGGCCACTGTCTGACCTCCGCCGTTGACGTTGGCGGGGCTGGCGCCGGCGGCCTCGATGGCGGCGAGAACGTCCTCGGGCTGGCCTCCGACCACGGCGGACATCCCTGTCGGGGTGGTGGCGGCAGCCGCGGCCATTCCATCGGCTCGCACCTTGACGAAGCGCATGGCATCGGCAGGTGTGAAGACGCCTGCGATCTGCGCGGCGGCGATCTCTCCCACCGAGTGTCCGGCGACGACGGCAGGGCTGACGCCGAGTTCGGCAGCGCAGGCGATGGCGGAAGCGACGAGCAGAGGCTGTGCCACCGCGGTGTCCTTGATCGTCTCGTCATCGGATTCGGTTCCGTGCAGACGCAGATCGATCCCCGAGGCGGTCGAGAGTTCGTCGATCTGTGCCGAGAAGGTGTCGAGTTCGAGGAACGAACTCAGGAAACCGGTCTTCTGGGCTCCCTGGCCCGGACAGGTGATTGCAAGCACTCAGTTCTCTTTTCGTTGGGTTCCGTTGATCAATCTAATGGATGCTGTGCCGATCTCAATGAGATTTGTCGTTGTTCGACAATACGCCGTCCTCGGACAGTCGCCCATAGACCAAGGCGATGTGGATGACGAAGGCATCACGCGACGTGGTCGGATCGAGCCCGATGGCATCGGTGATCTTCCGCAGCCGGTAGCGGACGGTGTTCGGGTGCACGGACAGCGCCTTGGCCGTGGCTTCGAGCGAGGACCCGAATTCGACATAGGCGCTCACGGTCTTCAGCAGCTGGCCCGTTCCCGAGGTCAGCGGCACGTAGTAGCGTTCGATGAGTTCGGTCAGAGCGATCTGGTCCCCGGACAGGGCGCGCTCGGGCAGAAGGTCATCGGCCTTGACCGGACGAGGGGAGTCCGGACGAGCGGTCGCCGCCTTGAGCGCCCGGATCGCCGCCTTCGCCGAGGTGGCCGCCTCGGCGAGGCCCGGCACTGCGGGTCCGACGATGACTTCGGAAGGGCCGAAGCAGTCCGAGAGGTCCTCGACGGCATCGTCGAGCTCGGTGACCCCGCCGAGGACGATGAGCAGGCGGTTGTCGTGGATGCCGACGAGCGCATCATCGGCCCACCGACTCGCCTTGCGGCGGATGCCGTCCAATCCCTTCTTCGCCGAGCGCTGCGGGGCACGGCCGACGATGACGCACACCGGGCCCTCGGACTGCCACCCGAAGGCCGCAGTGCGGCTGGCGAGCTCGTCGACGGAGTCGCCGCGGACGAGGGCGTCGACGACCATCGCCTCGAGTCGGGCGTCCCAGCTGCCTCGAGCCTCTGCGGCGCGGGCGTAGACATCGGCCGCGGCGAACGCGATCTCACGGGAGTAGACGAGGACGGCCTCACGCAGGGCCGGCTGTTCGACGGGGCGAGCGATGTCCGGGACGCGCTCCTCGACGACCTCGACGACGATCTTGAGCAGCTGCAGAGTCTGCTGCAGGCTGATGGCGCGGATGAGGTCGCGTGGCGCGGTCTTGAAGATGTCGGAGACCACGCGCAGATTCGTATCGGGTTTGCGATACCAGTCGACGAACGAGGAGATGCCCGATTGGGCGAGCAGTCCCACCCAGGAGCGGTCGGATGATGACATCGTGCGGTACCAGGGCAGCTGCGCCTCCAGCCGCTGCAGAGTCACCGACGACAGGACACCGACTCCGGCACGCAGTCTGCGGGCGGTTTCGGCGCGACGGCGCAGGGTCTCGGCATCAGACATCATGAGCACGAGTTTAGATGACTGAGGACAATCCGGTTGTCACCGACATACAAATATCCGGAAAAGATGACAAATATGGCCGGAGTCTTGGAGACTCCGGCCATATCAGCGCTCAGTGTGCGGGCGAGCTCAGGCACCTGCCCCTTCGGTCGAACCGGAGTTGCCGGCACGGACATCGTGGAGCTGGTACTTCTCAGCCGCCTCGGCGGCCTTGTCGGTCGAGATCTTTCCGGTGTCGGCCAACGAGATGAGCGCCTGCGTGACCACGGACGGACCGTCGACGAGGTAGTAGCGGCGTGCCGCGGGACGAGTATCCGAGATTCCGTAGCCGTCGGTTCCCAGCGAGGTGAAGTGGCTGGGCACGTACTGACGGATCTGGTCGGGAACGGCGCGCATATAGTCCGAGGTTGCGATGACCGGTCCTTCGGTCTCGGCCATCTTCTCGGTGACATACGGGATTCGCGGTTCGGACTGCGGGTTCTTCAGGCGCTCGTTCTCCGCGTCGAGCCCATCGCGGCGCAGCTCGGTCCACGAGGTCACCGACCACACATCGGCCGAGACGCCCCAGTCCTGATCGAGCAGCTCCTGAGCTTCGAGCACCCACGGCACACCGACGCCCGAGGCCATGAGCTGAACCTTCGGACCGCCGTTGTCGGGGCCCTTCTTCAGCAGGTAGAGGCCCTTGAGCACGCCGTCGACATCGAGGTCCTCCGGTTCGGCCGGCTGGACCATCGGCTCGTTGTACATCGTGATGTAGTAGAGCACGTCGGGGTCACGCTCATCGGCGGGATCGTACATCCGGTGGATGCCGTCCTTGACGATATGCGCGATCTCGTAGCTGTAGGCCGGATCGTAGGAGACCACCGACGGATAGGTCGAGGCGAGCACGTGCGAATGTCCGTCGCCGTGCTGGAGACCTTCGGCCACGAGGGTGGTGCGTCCCGCGGTGGCGCCGAGGACGAACCCGCGGGCCATCTGGTCGCCTGCTGCCCAGAAGAAGTCACCGGTGCGCTGGAAGCCGAACATCGAGTAGAAGATGTAGAACGGGATCATCGGCTCACCGTGTGTGGCGTACGAGGTGCCGACCGCGGTCAGCGCCGCGGTCGCTCCGGCCTCGTTGATGCCGACGTGGAGCAGCTGACCGTCCGTGGCCTCCTTGTAGGCGAGGAACAGGTCGCGGTCGACGGAGACGTAGTTCTGCCCGTGCGGATTGTAGATCTTCGCCGTCGGGAAGAACGAGTCCATGCCGAAAGTGCGGGCCTCGTCGGGGATGATCGGGACGATCCGGTGACCGAACTCCTTCTCCCGCATGAGGTCCTTGAGCACGCGCACGAAGCCCATCGTGGTGGCGATCTCCTGCTTGCCGGATCCGCGGCGCCCGGCCTGATAGGCCTTGTCCGACGGCAGCTTGAGATCGATATGAGTCGACCGACGCTCGGGGGAGTAGCCGCCGAGCGCCGCACGGCGCTCCTGCATGTACTTGATCTCGGGAGCGTCGACTCCCGGATGGTAGTACGGAGGCAGCTTCGGGTTGTCCTCGAGCTGCTTGTCCGAGATCGGGATCTGGAAGTGGTCACGGGCGAGCTTGAGATCGTCGACCGTGAGCTTCTTCATCTGGTGCGTGGCGTTGCGGGCCTCGAAGTGAGGTCCGAGCGAGTAGCCCTTGACTGTCTTGACGAGGATGACGGTCGGCTGACCGGTGTGCTCCATCGCGGCCTTGTAGGCTGCGAAGACCTTGCGGTAGTCGTGGCCGCCGCGCTTGAGGTTCCAGATCTGTTCGTCGCTGTAGTTCTCGACCATCGCCTTCGTCCGCGGGTCGCGGCCGAAGAAGTTGTCGCGCACGAACCCGCCGGACTCGCCCTTGTAGGTCTGGTAGTCGCCGTCGGGGGTGGCGTTCATCAGGTTGACGAGCGCGCCGTCGCGATCCTTGGCCAGCAGCGCGTCCCATTCGCGACCCCAGACGACCTTGATGACGTTCCAGCCGGCGCCGCGGAAGTAGGACTCGAGCTCCTGCATGATCTTGCCGTTGCCGCGGACGGGTCCGTCGAGACGCTGCAGGTTGCAGTTGATGACGAAGTTGAGGTTGTCGAGCTCTTCGAAGGCGGCGACGTGGAGCATGCCGCGGCTCTCGGGCTCATCGAGCTCGCCGTCACCGAGGAAGGCCCAGGTCTGCTGCTGTGAGGTGTCCTTGATCCCGCGGTTGTGCAGGTACTTGTCGAACTGCGCCTGCGCGATCGCGTTCATCGGTCCGAGCCCCATCGACACCGTCGGGTGCTCCCAGAAGTCGGGCAGCTGGTGCGGGTGGGGGTAGGACGGCAGACCCTGCGGCTTGCCGTCGATGAAGTGCGACTGCTGCTGGCGGAATCCGTCGAGCTGCTCGGCGCTCATCCGGCCTTCGAGGTAGGCGCGGGCGTACATGCCGGGGGAGGCATGGCCCTGGTAGAAGATGTGATCTCCGCCGCCGGGATGATCCTTGCCGCGGAAGAAGTGGTTGAGGCCGACTTCGTAGAGAGTCGCCGAGGAGGCATAGGTGGAGATGTGTCCGCCGACCTCGACACCGGGACGCTGGGCACGGTGGACGAGCATCGCCGCATTCCAGCGGTTCCAGCGGCGGTAGCGGCGTTCGACCTCTTCATCGCCGGGGAACCAAGGTTCGTTCTCCGGACCGATGGTGTTGACGTAGTCGGTGGCCGTGAGGCTGGGCACGCCGATCTGCTTCTGGCGCGAGCGCTCGAGCATGCGCAGCATGACATAGCGTGCTCGAGACCGACCGCCCTCGTCGATGAGGCCATCGAGGGAGGCCAGCCACTCAGCGGTCTCCTCCGGGTCGATGTCGGGCACCTGGCTGGGCAGCCCGTTGAGGATGGGTCCGCCCTGATTCCGATTGTCCACGATGTGGTCCTCTCTTCAGCTCCACGATCTTCTTTGGTGTAGAGACCGTGTCCATCGGATGGTGTGTGCTCCGCAGGTTGTCTGAGCCCAGAGGCCACCCGATACACCTGTCAGCCTAGTACGCGCAGCCGAACTTCGCGCTCCCGCGAAGTTGTGATCTCTCTGACGCACGTGCCCGGCGATGAGACATGGTCGCAGTCCGGTGCGCTGTTTGGGTGCTGTTTGAGTGCGCTTGCCGCGCGCGGACGCGCGGATAGTTTGCACCTTGGCCACTGTTGGCGGAACAATACAGGCATGAGCAACTCCGCTTCTGAAAGGACATCCTCCACTTCGACCCTCGCAAACGAGCTGGGACACAACCTCGGCTTGAACAAGGGCGACTATGTGCAAGAGGTCGGTTATGACGATGACGTCGATCAGGCACTCTGCGAGGCGATCGAGAACATCATCGGAGACAAGATCGCCGACGGCGAAGAGGATGATGTCTACGACGTGATCCTCATGTGGTGGCGGTCCGACGACGATGACCTCATCGACGGCCTCGTCGACGCCCAGACCACGTTGAAGGAGGGCGGAGTCGTGTGGCTGCTCAGCCCGAAGGCGAACCGCCCGGGACACATCAGTCCCGCAGACATCTCCGAAGCGGCTCCCACCGCCGGAATGCACGTGACCTCCACGGTCAGTGCCGCCGATGACTGGGCCGGATTTCGGCTCGTGGGCAAGAAGAACTATTCATGATCCTGCGGCCCGGTGACCGGGCCCCGGATCTCACCCTTCCCGATCATCTCGGATCGGTCATCACCCTCACCGAGGCTGCCCCGCACACTGCCCGCGTGCTCGCATTCGTTCCGTTCGCCTTCTCTCCGATCTGCGGAGACGAACTCGCCGCCCTCGACGGGTGGCAGGAGCGGATGCGGCAGGGCTCGCATGCGGTCGACGTCATCGTGGTGTCCACGGACTCCAAGTACACCTTGGCGGCGTGGGCGGCGCAGGCGAGCGCCGACGTCACTCTGGCCTCGGACTTCTGGCCCCACGGTGGAGCCGCACGTGCCTTCGGGGTCTTCGATGAGATCCACGGAGTCGCCGAACGAGGGGTCTTCGTCATCTCATCTGCGGGTACGATCGTGAGAGGCAGGCAGGTCGCCCGCACAGAGACTCGGGACTTCTCCGAGGATTTCGCTGCAGCGCTGTCCAGCCTCTGACAAACGACCCACCACCGAAGTGCCGATCGTCGGCACCTTCGGAGACTGCTGAGGAGGACACCTCATGGCCACGCTGTTCACGAAGATCATCAATGGAGAGGTCCCCGGCACCTTCGTCTATCAGGATGACAAATGCGTCGCATTCCTCGATGTCGCTCCAATGACCGAAGGCCATGTGATGGTCGTTCCCCGTGAGGAGATCTCCCATTGGATCGACGCCGATGCGGACCTTCTCGCTCATCTCACCGCGGTGGCGAAATCGATCGGCGAAGCACAGAAGCGAGCATTCGACTGCGACCGCATCGGCCTCCTCATCGTCGGCTACGAGGTTCCGCACCTGCACATCCACGTCCTGCCGACGACGTCGATGGATGACTTCGACATCTCTGACCGTGCTCCGATGCAGACTCCGGAACAGCTGGAGGCGCCTGCCGAGAAGATCCGACAGGCGCTCTCCGAACTGTCCTGAGCCAGTCGGCGCCGGATTCGGCCGGGTCAGAGACCGTGGGCCTCGAGCCAGCGGTCGAGCGAGTCTCTCACGAGCTCGGCGCCGACGGCTCCGCCGTAGTTGGCACCGAATCGAGGGTCGTCGACGTACATCTGGCCGAGACCGCGTACGTAGCCCGCGAGGTTTCCCTCGGGATCATTCGCTGGGGTGCCCGGAACCGCTCGCAGCCACTCGATATGGCGTTCGGCGAGTTCCTGGCAGCGGTCCGATTCGGGCCGTGCCCCATCCTCGGCGGCGGCGATCCAGTCCTCGGACAGAGAGCCGACGCGGGCCTTCCACTCCCGTTTCTCCTCGGGGGACTGCCTGGACCACCATTGGTCTCCCCGCCGGTAGGCGTCGGCACCCCAGCGCCTGGTCACTTCCTCTTCGTGTTGGCGATGGTCGAAGCCATCGAACATCTCTTCAGCCATGAGCGGCTCACCTGCTTTCAATCGTGTGATGGTCGCGGTGACGGCGGCGAGCTGTCGGTCGAGCCGTCTCTCTCGCGTCCGAGCGAGACCAGATGCTGTGACAGCGCTTCGACCGGATCGTCGCTCCGATCGAGCACCTCGGCGATCGTCGTCAATGACAGACCCAGCTCCTTGAGCAGCATGATGCGCTGGAGTCGCACCAGTGCCGCTTCGTCATAGCAGCGGTAGCCGTTGGCGGCGATCGAGGTCGGCGGCAGCAGACCGATGGCGTCGTAATGACGCAGAGTTCGGCTCGTCGTTCCCGTCAGCCGCGCGATTTCCTGAATGGACCAGTCCATGTTTGACAGCTTAGAAGTTGACGCAACGTCAAGGTCAAGGCCGGATTGATCGACACGAGGAGAAAGTTCTGACCCTGTCTCGGAACGCCGACTCAGGCAGCGTCGCGAATGGCGTCGAGTGCTATGAGCAGGTCTCGGGCGAGGTCGTCGACATGTTCGAGCGACCGACAGGCGGACGAGGCCGTCACCGGGTTTCGCGGTGGCCGCCACGGGCCGATGCGTGAGCGAGGCCGGGTGCTGGATGAGCGTATCGGCACCGCCGAGGGAGACCGCGTGCACGATGAGATCGCAGTGTTCGACGAAGGTCCTGGCCGCTTCGAACCCTCCGGCGAGTTCGATGGCGATCATCGCGCCGCCGCCGTGCATCTGCGAACCGACGAGCCCGCGCGGATCGGAGTCGGCGAGACCGGGGTAGTGGACGCGGGCGATCTCGGGGCGTGTCTGGAGGCGCCGGGCGAGTTCGCCTGCGGTGTCCTGGGCGGCGCGCATCCGCACTGCCAGCGTGCGCAGTCCGCGGTGCAGGAGATAGGCGCCCATCGGGTGCAGCAACCCTCCGGTGATGGCGCGGACCCGACGCAGACGCATCGTCCAGTCGCTGTTCGTCGCGATGATCCCGCCCATCGCGTCGCCATGACCGCCGAGGTACTTCGTGGCACTGTGCAGCACGAGAGCTGCCCCATGGTCGAGCGGACGCTGGAGCACTGGGGTGCAGAAGGTATTGTCGACCAGTACCGGCACGTCTCCTGCCGCTGCGACGACGGCGCCGATGTCCACGAGGTCGAGGCTCGGGTTGGCTGGAGTCTCGATGATGACGAGGCCGGTGTCCTCTCGGATCGCCGAGGCGATCTCATCTTCTTTCGCCCAGGTCACCGAGGTGCCGAGCAGTCCTGACTCGAGCAGGTGATCGCTTCCTCCGTAGAGTGGGCGAACGGCGACGATATGAGGAGTGCCAGCCTCGACCGCGGCGAGGAGCGCAGCGGTCATGGCTGCCATTCCAGTGGCGAAGGCGACGGCGGATTCGGCGTTCTCCAGTTCGGCGAGCGCGGACTCGAAGCGTGCCACACCGGGCTGCCAGAGCCGCTGGTAGACAGGAGAGTCCCCCTCTTTCAGAGCATGGCCTCCAGCGAGGCTCTCATAGGAATCTCCTCCCGTGCGGACATCGTTGACCGGGTTGGTGGTGGAGAGGTCGATTGCGGGAACGTGGACGCCTTCGTCTGCGAGACCGTCCATCCCGCCGTGGACCATTCGGGTCTCAGGGTGCATAGATGTCATAAGCGTATTCAATCCAGTTCTCCCGATGTACGCAACGAATGTGCAATGACCTGCAGGTATTCGATGCTCTCCAGGAGAATCTGCGATGAGGTATGGGAGACTGTGACTCATGTCGCAGAATGTCTCACTCGATGGCACCGATCTTCGCCTCCTGCAGGAGCTCAATGCCGATGCACGCGCATCGGGCGCGGTTCTGGCCGCGGCCGTCGGCATCTCGGAATCGACGGTGTCCCTGCGTCTCAAACGACTGAGATCGCTCGGTGTCATCCGCGGCTTCCATATCGACGTCGATCCGACGGCGTTGGGAGTCGGCCTGCAGGCGCTCATTTCGATTCGGTTGGCCAAGCATGATCGGACCGAGATCGACGCGTTCACTGCGGCCGCGCCGAAGTTCCCGGGGGTGGTGCGGATGTACCATATGGCCGGCGCCGACGACTACCTGCTCCACATCGTCGCCACAGACACCGCGGCCGTACAGTCCTTCGTCCTCGACTATCTCACTCGGTATCCTGCCGTGGCCCATACACGCACGAACCTCATCTATCGTGTCGAAGACGGCTCCGCTTGGATCCCCGAGGAATGATCCCAGAGGTGCCCTGAACTGCCATACTGTCCTCATGGCAGAGAACAAGACCCAGCCGACCGACGCCGATGTCGCCGTCTACCTCGATTCGGTGACTCCCGAGAAGCGCCGCGAGGACGGACTCGCCCTCGACTCGATCTTCCGTGAGGTCACCGGCGAAGAACCCGTGATGTGGGGTCCCTCGATCGTCGGCTACGGCCGCTATCACTATCGATCCCCGGTGAACCCGCGCAACCACGGCGAGTGGCCCGCGACAGGGTTCTCCCCTCGCAAAAGTCAACTCTCGCTGTACGGACTCAAGGACCTGCCCGAGGCGGCGAAGCTGCTCCCGGAACTCGGGAAGTACACAGAGGGTGCCGGCTGCGTCTATGTGCGTCGTTTGGAGAACATCGACGAGGCGGTGCTGCGCCGACTCATTGCCATCGCCGCGGCCCGTCCCGACGATCCGGAACCGGCCGACTGATCACAGGCACCGGTTGGAAGCCGATGGATGACTCCGGTTTGCTGATCACGGGTCCGTGATCAGCTGCGGGCAGTGATACTCAGCCCCTGTTTGCGCTGGTGGACAGAGAAGTACTGGAGTCCCGCCTCGGCGTCGGCGAGGAATCGGCGGCGGGACTTACGGGGCAGCCACACGAGCTGGCCGGGGGACAGGTCGATCGTTCCCGTTTCGGTCTCAAGGATGCCTGCACCGGCGAGGACGTGGATGAGGACGTCGAGTGACGGACCGGTATGTTCTCGGATCTCCCCGCCGGGGGCCAGGGCAATGACATTCGCGTCTAGGTCACGCCGCTGCGTCGGCAGCTGCCAGACGGATCCGGAGTCCTCGGCGGTATCGCTGAGTTCGGTGACGTCGAGGACGACGCGAGGGGCCGGTGTGCCGGCGCGACGGACGATGCGCACCCGAGCTTCACCCTCTGTGCTCTCCAACGGCTCCCAACCGACCGCACCGGCGAACTCGCGGACCATCTCCACACGCAGGCCTTCGGGTACGTGATCGTTGACGAGGATCAGGCCTGTGCCGACCTCGAGTTCCTCATACGCCTTGATGATGAGCGGATGCCGCTCCGGCTTCGGTATGTTCCGGACGTCGATGACGGGTTCGTCTGCCACAGCAATACCTCTCAGTCGCTTCGATGATTCCGCATCGAAACTATCACCACAGTGGGAAATCGCGATTACGCTGAGGAAGGAAGCAAGCCTCCGAGCTGTACACCACTGAGGAAGGAATTCACGATGACCGAACAGGCGTCGGCACAGAACCTGGAGCGTCTCAGCGCAGAGCTCCTGGAGAAGGCTCGCGGGGTACGCAGCGGGCGGGCCGCTAAGGGCGTGTTCACCGGAACCTATCTTCGGCAGGCCCTGCTCACGCTGCGAGCGGGTGCCGAGCTCGCAGAACATGATTCCCCACCGGAAGCGACGTTGCAGGTCGTGACAGGTCAGGTGCGGATGGTGACGGCCGATGAGACCTGGGAACTGAGCGCCGGAGAACTCATCGCCATTCCCCCTCAGAAGCACTCGGTGGAAGCCCTGACCGATGCGGCATTCCTGCTCACGATCCGTACGGAGATCGACAAGGGGTGATCGACTCCGGTCCCGGTATTCGACTCCGGAGCCGGTCTGCGACTCCGACCCCGCCTCGGCGGTTTTCGATTCAGCGCCAGCCCCGCCTCGGCGAGATTCGGGGCGAAATATGGAAAAGGCACCCCGTGCTCACGGGATGCCTTGACGGTGGGCCCAGAGGGACTCGAACCCCCGACCCTCTCGGTGTAAACGAGATGCTCTAGCCAACTGAGCTATAGGCCCCACCTGCGTCGTCGACGACTGCGACAGCGCTTGATCAGTATGCCATACCCGAGGGTGAGCAGCGAAACGGGAGCGCCGGCGTACACGGTGATGATCAGACCTGTGACCGGGAGGATCGCAGCAGCCGCGCCGCATTTGCTGCGAAGTTCTCTGCTGCATCGGCGGGGTCGACGTCGAAGAGTCTGCGGTTCTGTTCGACGGCCACGGAACCGAGAGTGAGCGTGAGGATTCCATGAGAGAGTTCGGCTCCCAGCCGATCGGTCGTCAACGCCTGCGGAGTGACATCCGTTGGGGCGATCGAATAGCCGAGCAGCACGATCTCGGCACCGTCACGGTATTTCAGCAGCACCTCGCGAAGTGACATCGCGGCAGCGAGCGGATCGACGGTGGCGGGACAGAGAGTATCGACTTCGGCCTTGAGGCTGCGCGAGATGAGGATGAGAAGAGACTGCTTGTCCTTGACGTGCCAGTACAGCGCAGAGGGCTGAACGTCGAGTTCACGGGCGAGTCGGCGCATGGACAGATCGCCGAGACCGTAACGCGAAAGGATGGTCAGGGCAGTGGTGGTGATGCTTTCGGCGGTCAGTGCCAATGAGACATACCTTTCATTCTTCCAAAGTGGCCGGTCCCGATTTTTCAGATCGCGTTCCCATCGCTATAGTAGTTCCTGGTCACGGGATATAGCGCAGCTTGGTAGCGCGCCTCGTTCGGGACGAGGAGGTCGTGGGTTCGAATCCCGCTATCCCGACCAAGGGAAAGTGCCGCATCATCGCTCAGGCGAGGATGCGGCACTTCTGCATTCACCGCCGGCTATCGTCGCGATGGGGGTGCACTGCACGAATGCAGCGCACCCCCATCTTCACGACTCGCGGTCAGGAGGGTGAGCCTGGCTTCCGGGAGCCGGCATCGGATCGATGGGCCGCCTCGGCGAAGTTCTCTGCGAGGAGATCGGGATCCGTGCCCCGCCACCGGGCGATCGCCTTCATCACCTGGTAGATGATGATCGCCGAGGCGGTGCCCAGGGCGATGCCTTCGAACTGCAGTCCGCCCGGGGTCCAGGTGAAGTTCGCGATGGCGACGATGAGTGAGACCGCGGCGGTGTTGAGGTTGATCGGGTTGGAGAAGTCGACCTTGTTCTCCACCCAGATGCGCACGCCGAGCATGCCGATCATTCCGTAGAGCACGGTTGCCGCGCCGCCGAGGACTCCGGGTGGGATCGTGGCGATGATTTCGCCGAACTTCGGCAGCATGCTGAGGATGAGGGCGATGATCGCCGCGCACAGGTAGGCGGCGGTGGAGAAGATGCGTGTGGCTGCCATGACGCCGATGTTCTCGGCATAGGTCGTCGTACCGGAACCGCCGCCGGATCCGGCGAGGATGGTGGAGAATCCGTCAGCGAAGAGCGTTCGGCCGGTGAGGTGGTCGAGGTCGCGGCCGGTCATCGCGGCGACCGACTTCACATGGCCGATGTTCTCGGCGATGAGGACGAGGACGACAGGTAGGAAGAGGCCGAGGTAACCGAGGTCGAAGGCCGGAGCATGGAACGCGGGCAGACCCACCCAGTCGGCTTCGGTGACGGTGGAGAAGTCGAGTTCGCCCTGCAGCCACGCCGCGCCATAACCGACCAGGACGCCGATGAGGATCGAGAGCCGGCCGAGCATACCGCGGAAGAGCACCGTGGTGAGTAGAATGGCGATGATCGTGATCACGGCCGTCAGGGGAGCGGCCTTGACCCAGTCCCAGGCGGCGGGGGCCAGGTTGAGGCCGATGAGTGCGACGATGGCACCGGTGACCACCGGCGGCATCGTCACCTCGATCCAGCGAACGCCGACGAAGTGGACGACGAGACCGACAAGTGCCAGGGTGACGCCCACGGAGATGATTCCGCCTTGGGCCAAGGCCATGGCGTGCGGTTCGAGGTCCTCTCCGGCTGTCGCCGAGAATCCCGTGACGGCGCCGATCGGGGCGAGCAGCCCGAAAGACGATCCGAGGTACGAGGGCATCATGCCCTTCGTGATGAGCAGGAAGAGCAGCGTGCCGATGGCGGTGAAGAACAGCGTCGTCGACGGCGGGAATCCGGTGAGCAGGGGAACGAGGAACGTCGCGCCGAACATCGCCACGACGTGTTGGGCGCCGATGCTGATGGTCCGCGGCCAGCTCAGACGCTCCTCGGGCAGAACCTTCTCACCGGGAGCGATCGTGCGGCCGTCTCCGTGCAGACGCCAGCCGCGACGACTGCCCGTTCCGTCGTGAGTGTCCGTCTGTTCCGAATCCGCCATAGTGCTCCTCGTTCCGTTCTTCCCGTTTGCGGGCCGTCGTCCGAGCGTCGGACAGCGGTCCGAGCCGGCGACAGAAGTCTATGCTCCCGCTCGCTATCTCGCCGAGTCCGCGATTGTCCTATGCGCTCGGTTCGGGTGTTCTCCCACTCCGATGCGGAGTCCGATACAGAGGAGAAAATCGCGGTTCTGATTGAACTACCTCGTCAATCTCAAATCGGGTATGTGTCCGGAGACCTGCACCTACTGCTCGCAGTCGCTGGGATCGAAGGCGGAGATCCTCAAATACTCGTGGTTGAGCACCGAGGAGGCCATGGATCAGGCAAGCATGGGCGTCGGCGGGGGAGCCTCGCGAGTCTGTCTCGTCGCCAGCGGTCGCGGTCCCAGCCGTCGGGACGTCGACCGCGTCGGTCAGATCGTCGGACGCCTCAAGGGCGAGAACCCGGAGGTCGAAGTCTGCGCATGCCTGGGCATCCTCAAGGAAGGGCAGGCCGAATCGCTCAAGGAAGCGGGAGCTGACGCCTACAGCCACAACATCAACACTGCCGAGTCCTTCCACGACAACATCGTCAAGACCCACACCTATGAGGACCGGACGAACACCGTCGAACTCGCCAAGACCGCCGGACTCTCACCGTGCAGCGGCCTCATCGTCGGACTCGGCGAAAGCGACGAGCAGATCATCGAAGCGCTCTTTGCGCTCAAGGCTCTCGACTCGGAATCAATCCCGATCAACTTCCTCGTCCCTTTCGACGGCACCCCGCTCGAGGGGCAGTGGAACCTCACCCCCATGCAGTGCATGAATATCGTCGCGACGGCACGATTCGTCTGCCCCGACCGTGAGATCCGACTTGCCGGCGGTCGAGAGATCCGCCTCAAGTCGCTGCAGCCGATGGCCCTGCACCTGGCGAACTCGATCTTCCTCGGCGACTATCTCACCGCTGAAGGTCAAGCCGCCGCCGATGACCTCGCCATGATCCGCGACAACGGAATCACCATCCTCGGCCAGGAAGAGAAGACGGCCGGTACCTGCTGTTCGGATGCTCAGACCACCGCCGAGGCGGCCGACCACACCGATCCCGTCATCCGCCGACGCGGCGCAGGCACCGTCGCATCCGCCAATGCCTGAGAGTTCTCCGTTCAGGACCGGCGCAGGCTGCGCTTGAGGATCTTCCCAGCCGAGTTCTTCGGCAGTTCGGCCACGAACTCCACTTTCTTAGGCACCTTGAACCCCGCCAGACGAGATTTGACGTGGACGATGACATCCTCGGCGGACAAGGGAGGCTGGCCCTCCTTGAGGACGACGAAGGCGGCGACCGCCTCGATCCACTTCTCGTCGGCAATGCCGACCACGGCCACCTCGGCGACCTGGGGCAGATCGAAGATCGCATCCTCGACCTGACGGCTGGCGACCAGGACACCACCGGTGTTGATGACGTCCTTGACCCGGTCGACGACTTCGATGAAGCCGTCCTCGTCCACTTTGACGAGGTCGCCGGAATGGAACCAGCCGTTGTCGAAGGCTTCAGCGGTGGCTTCCGGACGATTCCAATAGCCTTCGCACAGCTGCGGCGACCGGTAGAGAATCTCGCCTTCCTCTCCGGGACCGACATCGACGCCGCCGGCGTCGACGACTCGGGCCTCGACGAACATGACCGGCCGTCCGGCCGAACCCGGGTGGCCATCGTGCTCCTCGGGACGCAGGACTGCGCACAGAGGGCCGAGCTCCGACTGGCCGAAGCAGTTATAGAAACCGAGCTGCGGGAGCCGCTGGCGCAGACGCTCGAGAATCGGTCCCGGCATGATCGAAGCTCCGTAGTAGGCCTTGCGGAGGCTGTCGAGGTTGCGGGTGTCGAGGTCGGGGCTGTTGGCCAGAGCCACCCAGACGGTGGGGGCTGCGAAGAACGAATTGATCTCGCGTTCTTCGAACAGCGCCAGCAGCTGATCGGGAACAGGGGCGGGGACGATGATGTTGTGCGCGCCGATCGACAGCAGCGGAAGCAGGAAGACGTGCATCTGCGCCGAGTGATAGAGCGGTAAGGCATGGACGGCACGATCCGTGGCTGCGAAGTCGAGCGACATCAGCGACGACAGGTACTCGTGGATAAGAGCACGATGAGTCATCACAGCTCCCTTGGGCGCCGAGGTGGTGCCGGAAGTGTAGAGGAGCTGCGCTACGTCCGTATCAGAGACGGAGAACTCTGCGGTGCCTGCCGGTGCGATCGAATCCGAGGTGGCGACCGGAACGAGGTCGGCGAAGTCGAACACCTGCGCGGCCGCACCGGCCGGAGTCTCGGTGACAGCGGACATGAGGTCGGCATCGGCGAAGACGATCTTCGCACCGGAATTGCTGAGAATGTAGTCGAGCTCGTCGTTCTTCAGCTGATAGTTGACCGGCACATGGATGAACCCGGCCCGCGCGCAGCCGAGGTAGAGGAGGACGAAGAGGTCCGAGTTCTTTCCGTAGGCGGCGACCCGGTCGCCTTTCGTCACACCCAGGCGGACGAGTTTTCGGGCCACCGCTGTCACGGCAGAGTCGAGTTCTGCATAGGACCAGGTCCGGTCGGCGAATTCGATGGCCGTATCGGTGGTGAATCGGCCGGCGCTGCGACGGATGAGGTCGGAGACCGTGGACGAATTTCCGATGGCGGGGGATTCGGAGGAGTCGTGTGTAGTTGTCATGATCCAAATATATGAGCCAGATCACGTTCCTCGAAAATCGTCCGCCGATCTCTTCATCGTGTTCCGTCTGATTCCAGGGACCACTGGCCAGGCCATGTTCCCCGGTCCCGATGTAATAGTGTGGAGGCATGAGACATCCGAGGGTGAGTGACTGCGTTGAGGTCTTCGACTCCCTGTGGCCACCGGCCTTGGCCGAGTCGTGGGATTCCGTGGGATTGGCCGTGGGTGACCCGGACAGCGAGGTCCGATCGATCCTCCTGGCTCTCGATCCGATGGACGCCGTGATCGCCGAGGCCGTCGTCCTCGGCGCGGACCTCGTGTTCAACCATCATCCGCTCATGCTCAAACCGGTGAAGTCGGTGAACACCGCCACGCTGAAGGGCGGCGCCGTGCACACCCTCATCAGCAACGATATTGCGCTGTTCAATGCGCATACGAACGCTGATTCGGCCCGAGGCGGAGTCTCCGATGTGCTCATCTCATTCCTGGGCATCAAGGACGCGCAGCCCCTCGCCGCTCACAGCACCCCCGCCGAGTCGGGCATCGATTCGCTGCCGACGGGAATCGGTCGCGTCGGCGATCTCGACGAACCCACCCCCGTCCGCGACCTCGCCAGACGGCTGTCGTCACAGCTGCCGCGCACCACGACCGGTGTGCGCATCGCCGGTGACCCCGCAGCGACGGTCACTCGCGTGGCGGTCTGCGGCGGCGCCGGCGACTCACTGTTCGACGAGGTCCGGGCCAGCGGCGCCGACGTCTATGTGACCGCCGACCTGCGTCACCACCCGGCCACCGAGGTGCTCGACACGGCGAATCGCCGGGAAAGCGGGCTCTCGCTCATCGACGTCTCCCACTGGGCGTCGGAGACGGTCTGGCTCAATGCAGCGGCCGAAGCGCTCGAGACGGAATTCGCCCGGCGCGGATTCACCGTCTCGCTGCAGCACTCGGCGGTCAACACCGACCCCTGGGTCGAACGATACTGACAAGGAGACCGACGATGCTCATCACGGACAGCCAGAGAACAGCGCTGCAGACTCTCATCGAACTCACTGCCAACGGGCGCGCACTGCGGTTCGAACATGACAATCCGAAGCGAGCGGAAGAGCTGCGGGAGCTCGTCGCCCGCCACAAGGAACTCGGTGAGAAGCGCACCGCTGCCGCTGCCGTCGTCGACGGCCACCAGCAGGCAATATCCGAAGCCACCAGTCTCATCGAGGCGCAGCGGTCGAAGATCGAGAAGAAGACCGCCGAGCTCAACGACGGAACCGGCCTGACGAGCAGAGACATGGTGAATCTGCAGGAGGAGATCGCCGGTCACGAAGCTCGGGTCTCCGAACTCGAAGAATCGCAGCTGGAGGAGATGGAGAAGCTCGAAGCCGCCGAGGACGACCTCGGCGCCGTCGATGACCGAATCGCCGAAGTCACATCCTCCGGCAAAGAGGTGCAGACCGCAGTGAAAGATCGGAAGGCGGAGCTGCAGGAGCTCATCGCCGAGAACGAATCCGCGGCTGAAGGCCCGAGAAGCGAAATGCCGCAGCAGCTGCTCACGACATTCGATGCCAACGTTCGGCAAGGAGGTCCCGGAGCTGCACTCCTCAACGGACCGAACTGTCAGGCCTGCGGTCAGGAGATCGGCGGCGCAGTCTGGCACGGAATGCTCGGCGCCGATGTCAACGAAACCTATGAGTGCGAGGAATGCGAAGCGGTGCTGCTGCGTCGCAGCTGAGCCCCGCTGAGGAGACCCGTCGACCCCGTCGGACGCGGGTCAGTCCCGGAGGACGATCATGAGGTTTGCCGGCTTCGACTTCGTCGCTCCGGCGAATTCGACCTCGTAGAACTCTTCGGCACGAGCTGCCAGCTCCTCCACGGTCTCCGGCAGAGCACGGTCATCGGAGAGCAGTCGACCGGCGAACTCGCCTCGGTAGAACTTCGCCCAGTGGGACACGACTCGCCGCTTCCCACTGCTGACGGACACCGCGCCCATGGTCACGACCTGATCGGTGGGACCCGGCCACACGGACCGGTAGTCGCTCGAACGGCAGTCGAGGGCCACCTCGGCGGGATCAAGTGAACAGGACTTCGCCAGGATCGGCTTCCAATAGGAGGTCAGCTTTCCCAGGGTCCCCAGATCGGTCTTCATCGCCAACCGGTAGGCGGGGATGTCATCGAGCCCGTGCACCCGGCCGAATAGGGCGGAGAAGATGTGAACATCGTGGAGGCGATCGCGCAGCTGCGCGTCATCATCCGACTGCGCCACAAGAACTCTAGCGCCCATCGCCTCGTAGAGGACGCCGGAATAGGTGAGCAGAGCCGGAGCGCAGGGGATCTCATCGAGCACCGTGTTGCGTTCGACATCCTCGGTGAGTGACGCCCCGACTCCGAGCTGTTCGAGGGCATCCCGACGCTTCGACACCTTTTTGAGGGCGGCCAGGACACGTCTGCGCTTCGTGGTGAGTTTCGGAGCCGAGAGACTGTCGAGGTCGAGCGTGGGGCCGGATGACGACGGAGTCTTGCCCTCGGAGGGCGGCAGCAGGATCTTCACCACCCCATCGTATGATCCGGAACTGACCCGGCCGGGACCGGGGGCAGATGAAATCGATCACGTTCATCCCCGGGACCCAGGGCACCCGGGATCTGCGTGCATGGGGGAGTGGTCGAGCGACTACACTGGGATGCTTGAGGACAGGTCACCAGACGGTCGCGGCTCTCATTGCGAGGGCTGAGGAACGTCCGGGCTCCACAGAGCAGGGATGGTGGGTAACACCCACCCGGGGCGACCCGCGGGCCAGTGCAACAGAAAGCAGACCGCCCAGTTCCGACTGGGTAAGGGTGAAACGGTGGTGTAAGAGACCACCAGGGCGGCGGGTGACCGTCGCCGCTGGGTAAACCCCATCCGGAGCAAGATCAGACAGACGACGTTCGAGGCTGCTCGCCGAGTCGTCGGGTGGATTGCTTGAGGCCGGTGGCAACATCGGTCCCAGATAGATGACCGTCAGGCGAGAAGGGCGACCGACTCGTCGACAGAACCCGGCTTATCGGTGGCCTGTCCTCACTCTCAGCTTCCGTCGGCGTGCCTTCGTCGGCGGCATCTGCTGCCCCTTCGTCGATTCCCGACGAGGTTCTTCACAGCGTCAGGACGGACTGCGTCGGACCTTCGCTTTGCCGTCGTTGAGCGCGATCATCGCAGCTCCCACGATTCCGGCGTTGTTGTACAGCTTCGCCGGCTTGAGCTTCGCTCGCGTCTTGATCAGCGGCAGGAACTCGTCATGGGACTTCGAGACTCCGCCGCCGACGATGATGATGTCGGGGGCGACGAGGAGTTCGATCTGCGAATAGTACTGCTGCAGCCGAGCCGCCCAATCGGGATAGGTCAGTCCCAGTCGGGTTCTCACCGATTCTGCGGCCTGCGTCTCAGCATCGGCGCCGTTCATCTCGATATGGCCGAGTTCGGTGTAGGGGACCAGCCGGCCCTGAGTGAACAGGGCGGTTCCGATTCCCGTGCCCAGCGTCGTCAGCAGAACGGTCTTCTTGCGGTGCTTGCGACCGGCGCCGAAGGCCATCTCCGCCAGTCCGGCGGCATCAGCGTCGTTGAGGAAGTACACGGTGCGGCCCGTGCCCTGTCCGATGATCTCGGCGATGGGCGAACCGATCCAGCTCTGATCGAGATTCGCCGTGTACTCGACACGCCCTTCGCGGATGACACCGGGGAAGCCGCAGCCGACAGGCAGGGAGTCGAGGGTAGCGCGGTCGCTGACGAGTTCGAGTTCGACGGCGCGCTCGCTCAGTGCATCCAGCAGGTTGGCGATCGTGGCGGCCACGGCATCCGGTGTGCTCGGCTTCGGGGTGAGTTCGCGCAGTCGTTTGAACGGCAGCTTGCCCGTCGCCGTGTCGACGAGTGCCGCTTTGATTCCGGTGCCGCCGATATCGATTCCGATCGCGAAGCGCGGGGAGGTCTCGCCGTTCATCTCATCACTCCTCGTGTGCGGGTCCCGCGGCGATCGCGGTGTCGGCATCGGGCAGGGTCAGGATATCGGCACCGGACTCGGTCACCACCATTGTGTGCTCGAACTGTGCGGAGCGTCGGCGATCTTTCGTCACCACGGTCCAGGAATCGTCCCAGACGTCCCAGTCGATCGTGCCGAGGTTGAGCATCGGCTCGATCGTGAAGATCATGCCCGGCTCCATCGTCTCGGCGTGGGCGGGAGCGGCGTCGTAGTGCGGGATGATGAGGCCAGAGTGGAACTCACGTCCGACCCCGTGGCCGCTGTAGTCGCGCACGACACCGTAGTCGAAGCGCTTCGCATACTTCTCGATCACTCGTCCGATCACGTTGATCTGCCGGCCCGGTTTGACGGCTTTGATTCCGCGCATCATCGACTCGTAGGTGCGTTCGATGAGCAGGCGGGACTCCTCGTCGACGTCTCCGACGGTGAACGTGTAGTTCGTGTCCCCGTGCATGCCCTGGTAGTAGGCGGTGATATCGACGTTGACGATGTCGCCGTCTTCGATGACGGTCGAATCGGGGATGCCGTGGCAGATCACCTCGTTGACGGAGGTGCACACGGATTTCGGGAACCCGCGGTAGCTCAACGTCGACGGGTAGGCTCCGTGATCGCACATGAACTCATGCGCCACCTTGTCGATGTCATCGGTCGTGATGCCCGGGACGATCATCTCGCCGACGGCGGCCAGGGCGTTGGCCGCGATCCGACCGGCCGCACGGACCGTCTCGACCTCCTCGGCGCTGTAGAAATTGTTTCCGCGGCCCTCATCGGCGTCGGCGCGGCCGACGTACTCGGGGCGGGGGATGTCCTTCGGCACACCGCGTTCGGGCGAGATGGTGCCGGGCGTGAGCAGGCGAGTGTGAACAGTCATGATGGTGTCGATCCTATGCTGGAAACGCGGCTTTGTCCCGCCGCCTGCGCGCCTGTCGGTGCCGCAGCGAGGGCCGAATGGAGTCTAGAATCGGTACCAGCCGTGTCAAGGGAACGGGAGGCAGATTGAGCGACGACACGACATCGGCGGGCCACGAGTTCGCCGGCCTGGGCGAAGTGGTGAGCCTGACGAGCGCACCGCAGCAGATCGCCGATCACATCCTCTCCGGAATCGCTGTAGGAGCGCTGCCCGAAGGCACCCTGCTGCCGGGAGAACGCACCTTGGCCGCGGATCTGCAGGTGTCCCGCTCGAGCGTGCGGGCAGCCCTGCTGCGGCTCGAGCGCCTCGGTGTCGTAGAACGCCGTCGCGGCCGTGGGGGAGGGACGTTCGTCAAGACCGCCCGCCCCGAGGCGCTGGCGCCCATGGCCGGCCGAATCGACGAATTCCACGCCGAACGACGCAACCTCCTCGATGCCCGTGCCGTCTTCCAGAATTCCCTGGCCGCGACCGCGGCGCGCAGACGCACCGAGGATGAGCTGAGCGAGCTCCGGGAGCTGGCCGAAGTCTATTCCCAGCGCGCCGAGGCGGCCGCCGCCCGCACCGCGGATGCGCAGTTCCATTTCGCCATCGCCCGTGCCGGGCACAACCCGGAGCTCGTGCGCATGGCCATCGACCTCGATACGAAGATCAACGCCGGTTTCCGTCACGACCCGTTCTCCGCTGAGCTCTTCGACCATGCCGTCGACGACCACGCCGCGATCGTCGAAGCGATCGCCGCCGGCGACGCCGCAGAGGCCGGCCGACTGTGCGAGGAGCACTTCAGGTACACGACCATCGTCCCCCGCCCCTGACACCTTCCCTTATTACTACCTGACGGCGGCCCAGATACCTCGCGCGAGGTTGCTGAGCTGTGTTGTCTCATTACGTTGCTGACAACCTGACTCATTACGTTGCTGACAGTATGTCTCAATACGTTGTTGACACACTTCGGGCCATGCCTGAAGCCCTCTCACTAGCCAAACGCCGCG
>NZ_JBNFOL010000025.1:0-60377 GCF_057364765.1 Brevibacterium sp. LAARM3_SD1
GGCGGCCCAGCAACCTCGCGCGAGGTTGCTGGGCCGCCGTCAGGTAGTTCGGGGAAGTACAGTTGTAGCACAATAGGGGCCATGACTTCGAACATCGACGGATCGACCGGCGCCCCGTCCCGGGTGTGGAACTTCCTCAGGGGACCGCGCTTCATCGATCTGCCGATCCGTCTGCTCGCCCTCATCATGGGCCTGACGATCCTCGTGCCCGGCTCCTTCGAGATCACCGAACCCCGCTATTCGACGCTGCTCATCCTCGCCTACGGACTCATCGTCTTAGCCAGCTTCCTGCCGCTGAGCATCGTCATCGCAACGACCGGTCTGGGCATCGGATTCTCCATGCTCTACCCGGATCTCGAGAACATGTTCCCCGAGGCGCTCATCCTCGCCACCGCGGTCCTCATCAGCCGCCGCCGCTGGATCGGCTTCGCCCTCGGCACCATCGGACTGGCCGTCTACCTCGGCGCCTCGACCTGGCTCGGATCCTATGACGCCGGCTTCGAAGGACTCACCGACTTAGGCTACGGCTGGCTGACCTACTCGATCCTCGGTCTGTGCGCATCCTTCGTCGAGGCCCGTATCCGCAGCGAGATCGACCGCCGCGAACGTGCCGCAGTCGAACACCAGAAGTCCCTCGATGCCATGCGTGCCCGCTTCACCAGCGACATGCACGACACCATCTCGCACTCGCTGACCACCGAGTCCGCGATCATCCGCACCCTGGCGAGGGAAAGCGATTCCGAGACCGCGGACCGCCTCCTCGCCGAGCTGGCACTGGTCAACGCCGAAGCCACCAAGCGACTCCGGCAGCTGGTGACGAGCCTGAGCAAGTGGGAGACCGAAAGCTGCACCGGGGACTCCGCGACCTCCCGGATCCGATTCCGCGCCGAGGCGGAGCAGCTGACGACCGCGATCGAAGACGGGTGCGCGGCCGGTTCCGTTCCGCTGACCACTGAACTCTCCCCGCTGCCGACCCATGCGACCGGCACCCTGTCGCACCATTCCGAGCCGTTATGCTCGAGCTCGCCACGAACGTCATCCGCCACTCCGTCCCGGGCACCCCGTCCACCCTCGCCGTCGAAATGCGCGGTGGCAGCGGTGACCGTGCCGGACTGCTCTGCCGCAGCACGAACGAATCCCCGACCGAGATGACCCAGGCGCCGCGGTCGTTGTCGCGCCGTGCCACGGCCGTGGGCGGCGTCTGCCGGGTGGGCGCGGATGACCAGAAGAGAACCGTCGTCGAGGTGGCCCTGCCGATCCGTTTCATCTCCGGTTCCGTGTCGGCTGCCTCCGACGAAGCCATGATCGACGTCGTCGATGACGACTTCGACGCCAGCCCCGAGGCGGCCGGTGCGACGACAGCGTCCGTTCCGATCACTGGGCCCGCCAGCTCCGCTGACTCCGGCACTGCTGTCTCCGCCGACGCTGCTGACGGGAAGACCGACCTCAGCACCGACGACCGCCGCACGAAGGGCGACCGAGACAAGGTCGACGCCTGATGACGTCGCGCCCATACACGGTCTCGGACGCGACTCCGGCGACCGCTCAGTCGACCAGTAAAGTCATGACCTCGGAATCCACCGACCGCACTTCCGTCCTCGTCGTCGATGACGATTCGTGGACGACGCGGGCGGTCGGAGCGGCGCTGACTGATGCGGGTTCGTTCCGGGTCCTCGACCCCGTCCACTCCGGCGAAGAGGCCATCGCCGCCTTCGCCGCCCAGCGTCCCGACCTCGTCCTCATGGACGTCAACATGCCGCCGGGAATGAGCGGCGTCGATGCGACGGCGGCGATCATCGACCTCGACCCCAACGCCCGAGTCGTGCTCCTGACGACCGTGTCGCCCGGGCCCGGAATCGCCCGCGGACTCGAGGCCGGAGCACATGCCGTTCTCAACAAGACGGCCGGGGAGCGGGAACTCGTCTCGATCGTGCGGGCCGCCTCGGCGGGGGAGAGCCCAGAGCTGCTCAGAGGACTGGCCGAGAACATCGTCATCAGCGGCGACCACCTGCCCGATGCTCCCGAGGCGGCTCCGCAGCTGACCGCACGCGAGATGGAGCTGCTCACCCTGCTCTGCCAGGGCCACGGCTACGAGGAGATCGCCGCCGCCCAATCGGTGGCCATGTCCACCGTGAAATCGCACGCGCGCAACCTGCGCATCAAACTGGGCGCGCGCAACCTCGCTCAGCTCGTCGTCCGCGCGCTGCAGTTCAAATTCTTCTCCCCGGAATGACCCATCCCCACCGAGGCGGCCGGTCACGTTGAAGCAAGCCCTCCCGACCGCGTCCAGTCGTTGACTACAGTGGGAGCATGACCGAGACCGCGAGCCCGCCACTGTCCCGCCTCATCCGGGACACGGAGGGGCTCCTCCTGCCGTTGACCGAAATGGCTGACGACGTCGCGATCACTCGCGTCGAATTCGGGTTCGATCTGCCGAAGGCGCCCACCGATTCGTCGGCCGCACCGCACACAGCGCCGCACACCGCTTCACCCGCCGAGGCGGCTGGCCACGCCTCCCTGACCGGGACCGTCGTCCTCGCCACCGAACCGGTGCGCAGCCCTGCCGGACTCGATGCCGTGCTGAGCGCCCATGCGGGAGCCGCCGCCCTCGTCGTTCCGCCCGGAACGCACAGCCACCTCGGCGATGGGGTCGACCTGCGGGGGACCACGGGCGAGGTTCCGGTCCTCCTCGAACGCTCACCGCATGTGACCTGGTCGGAGATCCTCGTGCATCTGCGGCAGCTCACCGAAGGTGCGACGAGCGCCCTGGCCTGGCCCGACGTCGACGACCTCAGTGCCTTGGCCGCCGTCATCGCCGAAACCACCGGTGCGTCGATCACGATCGAAGACCCGGCCTCACGAGTGCTCGCTCATGCCAACCTCGGCGACGAACTCGATGAGATCCGACGCGAGACGATCCTGTCCGGGGCCATCCCCGACTGGCGGATCGCCGAGCTCGAGGAATCCGGGTTCCTCGACACGGTCCGCCGTTCGACCGACGTCGTCGAACGCCCCGCCGAAGGCACGTCACCGGCCCGGTCGGTCATCGCACTGCGCAGCGAGGGCGAGCTCATCGGCACGATCTGGGCGGCCTACCCGACCGAGGTCGACCCCGCACCGCTGCGCGAGGTGCTGCGCGATGCCGCCCGCGCGGCCCTGCCCGTGATGCTGCGGACACTGCGCCGGTCGCCGTTCGAGAAGCGCATCCGTCGGGAGGCGCTCGGTGCGATCCTCGCCGGTTCGGCCGACCTCGGTCCGTCGGCGACCCTGCTGTCACTGCCGTTCTCCGGCAGCTTCTGCGTCCTCGCCTTCACCGAGTCGGCCCCCGACCGAGAGCCCGTCCTGCGGTTCCATCTCCGGGCCGCCTTCGCCGATGCCGTGCTCTCCCGGATCGAGTCGGGCACAGGCGCACATCTCGCGGCACTCGTGCAGATGAGCGAGCCGACGGATGCGGCGCAGATCCGCGACCACGTGCTCTCTGCCCTGCGGCGATCGCTGCCGAGCGACGAGGCGCTCAGCTTCGGTGTCGGCTCTCCCGTCGACCGCCTCGACGAAGTGCATCGCTCGTGGTCCGAGGCCGTATACGTCGTCGACGCCGTGCACGGCAGGAGGCGCGGCCTCGGCTGCCGAGGACGGGGTGCCATGAGCGGAGGCCCTGCGAGCGGCGGCGACGAGGAAGCCCCGACCATCGTCGGAGCGACCGTCGAGGATGCGGCGGCCGAAGTCATCGGACTGCGCGTGGCCGATACGCTGCTGGCCGTCGAGCGCGATGCGCACGGCGGAGAACCCGCTGGTCGCAGCGGCGATATCGGCAGCATCGCACGGCCGGCTCGGGCGCTGGCCGGGCATGACGCGCAGCACAACGGCAGCCTGCTCGAGACGCTGCGGGTCTATTTCGCCACGGTCGGCAACTCCGCCGAGGCGTCCCGTCGGCTGCACGTGCATACGAATTCGCTGCGGCACCGCCTGGGGCGGATCGAGGAGATCACGGGTCTGTCGACGGCCGAGCCGGCCGAGAGGCTGTGGCTCGAGCTCTCGGTGCTCGCCCACGATCGCGCGGGCGGCTGAAGGCTCGAGCAGCCGCGTCGTGGGAAACCGACAATCGATCCCCGGGAAGTTTGGCGAATTATTGTTCGTTCATCGAGGTCGGCCGTCCTAGAGTGACACCAGATCACGAACAGAGGACGTTATGCCCAACAGCCACCACTCGATTGCCGACGGTCGAGCACAGGCGATCAGAGCGATCGCCGAGAACAGCCAGCCCCTCACCGACCGCACCCCTGCCGTGGCGGGACGAGCCAACCGCACCGACGACACCCCTGCCGAGACGCGCGGAGTCGATCGCACCACCGTAAGCGGTTCCGCTCCCGCGGGCGTGCCCTCCCTGTCGGACGGCGTGCCGGCCCTGCCGGATGGTGTGCCGGCGCTCTCGGATCGGGAGCCCGTGCTCGGGCTCATGGATCTCGATGCCATCGATACCGCGTTCGAGCGGCTCACTTCGGCGTTCGATTCGGACCATGAGGTGCTCCACGCGGTGGCCTGCAAAGCCGTGCCGCTGCGTTCGCTGCTCGAGCGCTATGCACAGCAGGGCGCCGGATGCGAAGTCGCCAGCCCCGGCGAACTCGAACTCGCCCTGGCCGCCGGGTTCGCTCCCGAACGGATCGTCTTCGACTCCCCGGCCAAGACCTGGACGGAACTGCGTCGGGCCGTCGACCTGGGCGTGTCGATCAACGTCGACAACTTCGACGAACTCGCCCGCCTCGACCTGCTTCTGGAAGACAGACGACCGACCGTCGACGAAGCACGGATCGGAATCAGGATCAATCCGCAGTCGGGCACAGGCACGATCGGGGCGCTGAGCACCGCCACAGAGACGTCGAAATTCGGCATCGGACTTGCTGACCCCGGAGCCCGCGAAGCCGTGATCGAGGCGTACCTGGCGCGGCCCCGGCTGAATCAGATCCACGTGCACTCGGGTTCTCAGGGCATCAGTCTCGAGCGCGCCGCCGTCGGAATCCGCACCGCGGTCGACCTCGCGCAGGAGGTCAACGCGCGTGCCGGGACGCGGCAGATCACCCGCATCGATATCGGGGGAGGCCTGTCGGTGAACTTCGACGGCGAAGACATCACCCCGACCTTCGCCGACTACCGTGCGGTGCTCGAACAGCAGGTCCCCGACCTGTTCGACTTCGACATCGTCACCGAATTCGGGCGTGCACTGTTGGCCAAGGCCGGCACCGTCCTCACCCGCGTCGAGTACGCGAAGACCAGCGGCGGGCGCCGCATCGCCATGACTCACGCAGGCGTCCAGGTCGCCACCCGCACCGCCTACGCTCCGCACGACTGGCCGCTGCGGATCATGCCGTTCACCGGTGACGGGGAACCGAAGATCGCCGAGGCGGTGCCCACGGACGTCGCCGGGCCTGCGTGCTTCTCCGGGGATCTGCTCGCTCGGGACCGCAGGCTGCCGCGCCTCGACGTCGGCGACCTCGTCGCCGTGCCCGAGACCGGTGCCTACTACTTCTCCAACCCCTTCTCCTACAACCTGCTCCCGCGCGTGCCCGTCTACGGGTACCGCACCGCGGACGGGGGCGAAATGCGATTCGTCCTCATCCGTAGGGGCCAGACGATCGACGAGATCCTCGCCGAGGCGGGACAGCGGTGGTGATCGGCGCGGACCTGCGGTCTTCAGTCGACGCTCAGGCAAGGCGGCTAACAATTCAGCAAACTTTCATGAATGACCTGTGCGAGAGGGTATCGTGCCTTTAGTCTCGACAGCAGGCGACTGAACTCTGAGCAGCTCGCCGAAGTATCTTGACCCCCGAAGAGGAGATCAGAAGATGAACATCAGACGGATGACAGTTGCGGCAGTCGCCGCCGTGGCGCTGGCGCTGACCGGGTGCGGCTCGGACGGCGGCAGTGGTGGAGGCGGTGAGACCACCGACGACCTCACGCTGGGCACCGGCGGCACATCGGGCACGTACTACCCTCTCGGCGGTGAGCTCGCTTCGATCTTCGAGGACAACGTCGACGGCGTGACAGTCAACTACGTCGAGTCCGGTGCCTCGGCCGAGAACCTCGGAAAGATCTACCAGGGCGAATGGCAGCTCGGCTTCACGCAGAGCGATACGGCCAACACTGCGGTCAACGGCGAGCTCGAAGACCTCGACGGGACGAAGATCGACAACGTCGGCTGGCTGGCCTCGCTCTACCCTGAGGCCGCTCACATCATCGTCCGCGAAGACTCGGGAATCGAATCGGTCGAGGACCTCAAAGGCAAGAAGATCGCGGTCGGCGACGCCGGTTCGGGCACGCGCGCCATCTCCGATGCCATCCTCGACGCCGCGGGCATCGGCGAATCCGACTACACCCCGGAGATCACCGACTTCGGCGCTTCGACCGACATGCTGGCCGACAAGCAGATCGATGCCACGATCTTCGTCGTGGGCACCCCGGTGGCGGGGCTGACCCAGCTGGCCGCGACGACCGACGTCAAGCTGCTCGGGCTCGATGACGATACGACGAAGACGATTGAAGAGGGATCGGGTGCGGAGTCGTACGACATCCCCGCCGACGCCTATGACTTCCTCGACGAGGACGTCCCGACCGTTTCGGTGTTCGCCTCCTTGGTGGCCTCGACCGATCAGGTCAGTGAGGACACCGCCTACAACCTCACGAAGGCGCTGTTCGAGCACACCGACGACATCACTCTCGACGTCGGCAAGCTCATCACGAAGGACTCCGCGATGCTGGGAGTCGGCGACGTGCCGCTGCACCCGGGCGCTCAGAAGTACTTCGAAGAAGAGGGCATCGAGCTGCCGTGAGCGAAGATTCGACACCGACCCGGCCGTCCGCTGCGACGGCCGGGCCCGGCGCCGATGAGGTGGCCGCCGGAGAACGCGCATCGGCCGACGTACTCGCAAAGCATGACACCTCCAGCCGCTATCGCAAGGATCTCGGCTGGTGGGTCTGGGTGGTCGGCGGACTGTCCATCGCCTTCACCGTCTACCACCTCTATGCCGCACTCGAACGGCCCTTCAACACGTGGATGCACACATCGCTGCATCTCGCGGGCGCCACCGCGCTCATCTTCTTCCTCTACCCGCCGAGCCGCCGTCTCCTCGATGCACCGGCAACGGGCAATCGCGTCGCCGACGCACTGATCGGGCGCGGCAGCCGCATCCCCTGGTACGACGTGCTCCTCGGCTTCGCCGGACTCGGCTGCAATCTCTACGTCTTCGTCGAGTACTCGCGGCTGGTGAGCAACTCCGTCCAGATCCTCGGCTATTCGAACCTCGACTACTTCGTGGCGATCTTCGGCGTCCTGCTCATTCTCGAAGCCACCCGCCGGTGTGTGGGCCTTCCCATCGTCATCATCGGCGGCATCGCCATCCTCTACGGACTCTTCGGCAACTACAGCCCTGTCTTCACGCATTCCGGGATGAGTCTCGAGGACTTCGCGACGACGATGTTCCTGTCGAACGGATCGGGCATCTTCGGCACTCCGATCCAGGTCTCGGCGAACTTCATCTTCCTCTTCCTCTTCTTCGCCGTGATGCTCGTACACACGAACATCGGACAGTTCTTCAACGACCTGGCCTTCCGCCTCACCGGCCGATTCACCGGCGGTCCCGCCAAAGCGGCGGTCGTGGCCTCCGGCCTCCAGGGCATGGTGTCGGGTTCGTCCGTGGCCAACACCGTCGCCTCGGGGTCGTTCACCATCCCGCTGATGAAGAGGTCGGGCTTCAAGCCCCACTTCGCCGCCGCCACCGAGGCGACCGCCTCGACGGGTGGACAGCTGATGCCCCCGATCATGGGTGCGGCCGCGTTCATCATGGCGCAGAACGTCCCGGACCTCGAATACAACGGACTCATCGTCATCGCGATCATCCCGGCGATTCTCTACTTCCTCGGGGCCTTCCTCTCGATCCACTTCGAGGCGAAGACTGACGGGATCCTCGGGCTGTCCAAGGCGAGCCTGCCTGACGGCAAGGAGCTGCTCAAACGCCTCGACCTCCTGCTGCCGTTGGCCGTCATCATCCTCACGCTCCTGTCCGGGATGTCGCCGATCCGCGCCGCGCTGTTCGGCATCGGCACCGCGTTCTTCCTCAGCTTCCTGCGGAAGTCGACGCGGATGGATCCGCGCGGATTCGTCACGCTGCTCGTTGAGGGCGCCCGCACGGCACTGCCGGTGATCGCGGCCTGCGCGACGGCGGGCATCGTGGCCGGCACGGTCACGGCGACCGGACTGGGCGGACAGCTCGGCAAGGGGCTGGTCGATCTCGCCGGAGGCAACTTCTTCATCGTCCTGGTCATGGTCATGATCGCCTGCATCGTCCTCGGCATGGGCCTGCCGACGACCGCGAACTACGTCGTCACGGCCACTGTCGCCGCACCGATCCTGTACAACAACTTCGATGTGCCGCTCATCGCGGCGCACATGTTCGTGTTCTTCTTCGGGATCCTCGCCGACATCACCCCGCCGGTCTGCCTCGCAGCCTATGCCGGCGCGGCATCGCCAGGGCCAATCCGATGCGTGCGGGTGTTACCGCCGTGCGGATCGCCATTGCCGGGTTCCTCATCCCCTACGTGTTCATTCTCGAGCGGCTCTGCTGCTCCAGGGTACGTGGCAGGAGCTCCTGTTGGCGCTCGTGACCGTGATCCTCGGCATGATCGGAGTGTCCTCGGGCCTGGCCGGGTACTTCATGGGTCGGGCCAACATCGTCGAGCGGGTGCTGCTGTTGGCCGCCGGGATCACCCTGATCTACCCGAACATCTGGGTCTCTCTCGTCGGTGTCGTCGTGCTCGTCGCGGTCGCGCTCATCCAGCGGCTGCGGAAGGCCACGACCACCACCGAGATCGCCGCCCAGAGGGCCGCGGCCACGGCCTGATTCCCTCGTCGGTCCGCGAGCCGTGCCGAGTGCACGGCTCGCGGACCGTTGTCATGTGATCCGAGTCGCCTGCGTGTGCCTGACCGTCGTGTGCGAGCATGTTCCGATTGTGCGGATCGCACAAGGCGACACGCCAGAAGTTGTGAGCTGGTGCTGCGGTTTCACACCCGTTCCGGCATAGAGTGACAGACAACACATTTCGGCGGTCGCAGGCGGAGAACTCATGACCACGGTCCAGCCGCCGCAGGCAGGAGCCGCCTCCGGCGGCCGGAACCGAGGGGGTCCAATGGTCACTCAACACTCGCTGCGCCGCACCGTGCGCGTGAGCCTGCGCCGATGCCTGGCCGGCGTCGCAGCACTGGCTCTTGCCGGATCGATGGCCGCCTCCCCGGCACAGGCCGCCGCCTCGGAGGCTCCGGCCTCCGAGAACGTGCTGCGGATCGCCACCGACGGATTCATCGACTCCTTCAACCCGTTCACCTCCTTCTACCTCGTGCCGACGAACACCTTCCGGTACATGTATGAGAACCTCGTGGCCAACGACGCGAAGGACGGCTCGATCACCGAGGGACTCGCCACCGAATGGAACACGGATTCCGAGGGCAAGGTCTGGACCTACACGATCCGCCCGGACATGAAATGGTCCGACGGGGAACCGCTGACATCGAAAGACGTCGCTTGGACCTATAACCAGATGATGGACAACGACGAGATGGCGGTGGCCAACGGCAGCCTCGTCGAGAACTTCGCGAAGGTCGAGGCCCCCGACGATTCCACCGTCAAGATCACCCTGAAGAAGCCGCAGGCGAACAACCCCGGCCAGGAGATCCCCGTCGTGCCCGAGCACGTGTGGTCGAAGGTCGACAAGCCCGGCGAGTTCAAGAACGACGAGAAGTCCGTGGGCTCGGGCCCCTTCCAGCTCGACAGCTATGAGGCGAACAAGTCGATCACGCTCAAGGCGAACCCGAACTTCTGGCGCGGCAAGCCGAAGCTCGACGAGATCCAGTACCGCTACTACACGAACTCCGACGCCCAGGTGCAGGCGATCCGCTCCGGCGAGGTCGACTTCATCACCGGGCTCAGCCCGGATCAGTTCACGGCGCTGGAGAACGCGGACAACGTCGAACTCAACGACGGCAACGGCCGCCGCTTCAACGGAATCTCCATCAATCCGGGCGTCGCCGACGCGAAGGGCAAGGAATTCGGTACCGGCCACGAGGCGCTGAAGGACAAGAAGGTCCGCCAGGCCATCCGCGCCGGCATCGACGCCGAGACCCTGCGCAAACAGGTCATGCAGGACTACGCGCAGCCGGCCACGAGCTTCATCCCTGCCGTCTACCCCGACTGGGCACTCAAGTCCGACAACTCCGTCATCAGCGGATTCGACGTCGACCGTGCGAAGAAGCTCCTCGACGACGCCGGCTGGAAGGAAGGATCCGGCGGCATCCGCGAGAAGGACGGCGAGAAGCTGCAGCTGCGCTTCCTCACCGATGCCGACGTGCCGATCGAGCAGAGTACGGCGAAGTTCCTGAAGCCGTGGATGAAGGACATCGGCATCGACCTGAAGAACGAGTCCTCCGACGTCGACACGGTGTCCGAGCGCACCACCAAGGGCGACTACGACATGTACTTCTCCGGCTGGTCGATCAACCCCGATCCCGACTACCAGCTGAGCATCAACACCTGCGGTCAGCGCCCCGACGCCGAGGGCAACGGCGGCACCAGCCAGGACGGCTGGTGCAACAAGGAATTCGACAAGCTCTACAAGGCTCAGCACGTCGAGCTCGACAAGGCCAAGCGTCAGGACCTCGTGCAGAAGGCTCTGGCCATCCACTACGAGGAAGCGCCCTCGGTGACGCTGTGGTACCCGAACCAGCTCGAGGCTTACCGCTCCGACCGGTTCGAGAACTTCACCAAACAGCCTTCCGACGGCGGCGCCATCGCCAACCAGGTCGGCTACTGGGGATACTCCTCGGTCGAACCCGTCAGCGAGGAGGAAACCACCGGCGGCGGAATGGGCGCCGGCGGGTGGATCGGCATCGCGGCCTCAGCCATCGTCGTCCTCGGCGGAGGCGGCTGGCTGCTCAGCCGTCGCAAGAAGTCCGACGACCGCGAGTAGTCCCCACGCCCACAGTCCGGGTGCCGCATCGCCCGCACCACCTGCGGCACCCGGGCCACCGGGCCAGTCCCCACCAACTAGCGCACTACCCCCCATTATCTGGAGCACCACATTGAGCACACCCACTCACGATCCCCATTCCGGGGATCGCCCTGACCGAGGAACGGGCACGGCGAACCCGGACCCCGCGAACCCCGCCACCGTCGATATGGACGAACCACCGGCCGGCGGATCGTTCACCCGCTACTTCCTGCGCAAGCTCGGCGGTGCCGCGACCTCGATGGTGCTCGTCATCGTGCTCGGCTTCTTCGCCTTCCGCATGCTGCCCGGCGACCCCGTGCTCAAGATCGCGAAGGAACGGCCGATGTCGCCGGCGCAGATCGCCGAGCTGCGCAGCCAATACGGACTCGACAAACCTGTCATCGTCCAGTTCTGGGACTACCTCGTCGGCATCGTCACCGGCGACCTCGGCGAGTCGTACGTGTACCGGAAGTCAGTGTCCTCGCTCATCGGCGAATACCTCGGCCCCACCCTGCTGCTCACCGCCACCGCGGCCGTCATCGCCATCGTCTTAGGCCTGTGGCTCGGACAGATCTCGGCCTGGCGGCGCAATTCCCTGTTCGACAAGATCGCGTCCTCGACCTCGCTGATCTTCTGGTCCGTACCGACGTTCTGGCTCGGACTCATCCTGCTCATGATCTTCGGTGGCACCCTCCAATGGCTGCCCACCGGCGGCATGATCACCCCCGGCCTCGACCCGTGGTCACCGGCCGGGGTCATCGACGTCATCAAGCACCTCATCCTCCCGGTCGTCTCGCTCGTCGCCGTCGTCTATGCGCAGTTCCTCATGATCATGCGCGCCTCACTGCTCGAGGAGATGAGTGAGGACTACCTGACGACCGCCCGTGCGAAGGGACTCACCGAGGATGAGGTCCGCCGCCGTCACGCCGTGCCCAATGCGCTGCTGCCGACCGTCACCGTCGTCTTCCTCCACCTCGGCGGACTCATCGCAGGCGCGGTCACCGTCGAAGCCGTGTTCTCGTGGCCGGGGCTGGGCAAACTCACCTTCGAAGCCATCCGCGGCCCCGACCTGCCGCTGCTGCAAGGCACCTTCGTGGTGTTCTCGGCGATCATCATCGTGATGAACCTCGCCGCCGACATCGTCTACCGATTCCTCGATCCCCGCGTCAGGAGGGCCTGATGAGCGCGAACACCCCCGCCGAGGCGGCCCCGGGCCCCTCATCGGACGAACCGGAACCGCGTGGATCGGGAACACGGGGATCGACCCCCGCAGTCGACGGCGCCAAGCTCGTACGCGAACGCCGGCTGAAGAATGCGAAGAAGAACTGGGCGCTCTTCCGCTCCGACGTCCCCGCACTCATCGGTGCCGTCGTGCTCCTCTTCTTCATCGTCATCGCGATCGCCGCTCCGCTCATCGCCCCGGCCTCGATGCTCGATGTCACGAAGCAGCTCGACGTTCCCCGCTACGCCCCGCCGAGCCTCGACCACCCCTTGGGCACCGACGACCTGGGCCGGGAGCTGTGGGTGCGCATCCTCTGGGGAGCGCGAGTGTCGATCCTCGTCGGTGTCGCCGCGACCGTCATGTCGATGGTCATCGGCACCATCATGGGCCTGGCCGCCGGTCACTTCACGGGACTGTTCGGCGGAATCATCCTCCGCATCGTCGACTTCTTCATCGTCCTGCCCTCCCTGCTGCTCGCGATCGTCCTGTCCTCCGTGTTGGAGCGCGGAGTCTTCACGATCGTCGTCGCCATCGGACTGACGTCATGGGCGTCGACGGCACGGATAGTGCGATCACAGACTCTGAGCGTCGAATCCCGGCTCTACATCGAAAGGGCGCGCATCCTCGGTGCCGGACATTCCCATATCCTGTTCCGTCACCTGCTGCCGGCGGTGATGCCGCTCGTGCTCGCGAACACGACCCTGACCGTCGGCAGCGCGATCATCGCCGAATCGACGCTGTCGTTCCTCGGCCTCGGCGATACGTCCAAGGAATCGTGGGGCACGATCCTGAAGAACTCGATGGACGTGTCCGCTGCGACCTCCGGCTACTGGTGGTACGTGCTCACCCCGGGCATCGCGATTCTGCTGGTCGTGCTCGCGTTCACGATGGTCGGGCGCGCATTCGAGGCCATCATCAACCCCGCCCTGAGGAGCCGCTGATGACCGATCTGCAGTTCGAGAACGTCTCGATCACCTACCGATCCTCCTCCGACCGCGGCGATGTCGTCGCCGTCAACGACGTCAGCCTCGACCTGCCCGCCGGTGCCACCCTAGGCATCGCGGGGGAGTCCGGCTCGGGGAAGTCGACGCTGATCATGTCGGCTCTGCGCCTGCTGCCGAAGTCGGCGTGCCTCGACGGTCGGGTGCTCCTCGGCGGTCAGGACATCCGGGAGCTGAACTTCGGTCAGATCCGTGCGGTCCGATGGGCGCAGGCCTCGATCGTCTTCCAAGGTGCCCTGCACTCGCTCAACCCCGTCCGTGAGGTCGGGAGTCAGATCATCGAAGCTCTCGAGCACCATTCGAAGGACATGTGGACGACTCCGCAGAAGCGCCGCGACCGGATGTTCGAACTCCTCTCCGAGGTCAACCTCGAAGCGGCGAAGTCGAGTGCGTATCCGCACGAGCTCTCCGGCGGGCAGAAGCAGCGGATCATGATCGCCATGGCGCTCGCCTGCGAGCCCGACATCATCATCGCCGATGAGCCGACCACGGCCCTCGACGTCATCGTGCAGAAGCAGATCCTCATCGGCCTGGCCCGCCTCGTCGCCGAACGCGGGATCTCCCTGCTGATGATCAGCCACGACCTCGCAGTGCTCTCGGCCGTCTGCGCGGACCTCGCGATCATGCGCCATGGTCGCCTCGTCGAATACGGGCCCAGCGACACGGTGTGCCTGTCCCCGCAGGAGGACTACACGAAGCAGCTCGCCGGTGCGTTTCCGCAGATCGGGGACCCCGCATCTCGGCTGAATCCAAGAACGCTCAAACCCGCCGAGGTGGCCCTGGCCGAACCATTCACCATGACGGATGAGGTGGTGCTCGAGGCGAAGGACCTCAGTGTCTCCTTCGATACCCGGCGGGGCCGCGAACGCGCGGTGCGCGGGGTGGATCTGCAGCTGAGGAAGGCGGAGATCCTCGCCGTCGTCGGCCAGTCCGGATCGGGGAAGACGACTCTGGCGCGGTCGCTGCTCGGTCTGCAGGAGGCGGAACCGGGTTCGCAGCTGTCGTTCGCCGGTAAGCCGCTGCCGCGGAAGGCGAAGGAGCTGCGGACGTTCCGGCGGCAAGTGCAGATGATTCTGCAGGATCCGGCCGGGTCGCTCAATCCGAAGCGCAGCGTGTACGAAGCCGTGGTCGAAGGCCTGAAAGTGCAGGGGATCAAGGACCGCGAGTACGAGCGGGTCGTCGGTGCGCTCGAAGCCGCCGAGCTGACCCCGGCCGAGGACTACCTCGAATCGATTCCGCAGGAGCTCTCGGGCGGACAGCGGCAGCGCGTCGTCATCGCCGGCGCACTGGCTCTCGACCCGCAGGTGCTCATCGCCGATGAGCCCGTGGCGTCCTTGGACGCGTCCGTGCGCGGAGAGATCCTGTCGCTGTTCCTCGCGCTGAAGAAGAACCTCGGAATGAGTGCGCTCATCATCACCCACGACCTCGGACTGGCGTGGAACATCGCGGATACGGTGGCCGTGATGAGAAGAGGCGAGATCGTCGAATACGGTGAGGTCGACAGGGTGCTGTCCGATCCGCAGCACGGATACACGCAGGAGCTGCTCGCCGCGGTTCCGCGACTGGGAAGTCAGAGTCTGGTGAGGAATGAGTGAGTCGGAGGCATTGAGCCCATATCTCGATACGGCCCCTTTGGCGGCCGGTGACACCGTTCGGCTGATCGCGCCGTCGGGGCCGACCGATGAGGAATCGCTGCAGCGCGCGATCGCCCAGCTCGAATCCTGGGGACTGAACGTCGTGCCGGGTGACAACGTCCGCGGCCGCCATCCGCGGGTGAAGTACCTAGCCGGCACGGACGCCGAGCGCCGCTCCGATCTCGTCGACGCCTGGTGCGATCCGGACACCGACGCGGTCATCGCGCTGCGCGGAGGCTTCGGAGCCATGCGACTGCTCGACGGCATCGACTTCGAGCACATGCGCGAGCACATGCTGCGCAGGGACGGCCGTCCCAAACTGCTCACCGGGTCTTCGGACATCACAGCACTCCACCAGGCATGGGAGCACCACCTCGGCGTGGCGACTCTGTTCTGCCCGATGGTCGGCAACGACCCGTTCAAGAATTCGACGGTCGTCCCGGACGAGGTGGCCTCATGGCTGTTCCGTCCCTGGGGCGGCCGCGAACTCGGCTTCCCCGCAGACGAGCCTGCGGGCGCATCTGCTTCCGAGGCGTCTCTTAAGTGGTCGAAATGGTCACAGAAAACCGGCGACGGCGAGACCATTTCGACCACCCAAGACGGTACAGCGGAGGAGACCGCTGCGGCTCGCCCGCTCAGCCGGGCTCAGACTCTCGTTCCGGGGACGGCGCAGGGCCGCCTCGGCGGGGGAAATCTCAGTCTCGTCGCCGCTGGGATGGGCAGTCCCGAGCTCATTGATGTGCGGGAACGACGCGAGCGGCGCGGTCCGAGCATTCTCATGCTCGAGGACGTCGACGAGGAGCTGTACCGGCTCGACAATCTCATGGTGCAGCTGGTCCGCGGTGGGTGGTTCACCTCGGCGGATGCGGTGGTGCTGGGGTCCTGGCAGGACTGCGCGCCCGTCCACGAGGTGGAGGCGCTGATGATCGACTACCTCGGCGGTCTGGGAATACCGATCGTGTCGGAGATGGGCTTCGGCCACGATCCCGATGCGCCGAGTGCCCCACTCGGCGTCGACGTCACGCTCGAGGCGGAACCCGGGGAGCGACCGCGGCTGTGGGTGGATCAAGCGGGTGCGCGGACATGACGGAGCCGACCACGTGCAGATGCCCACATCTGATGGGCGGGCGAATCGCGGGCGGGCGGACATGAACGAAACGAGACTGATAGGAGCACGATGATGAGCGAATTGAATTTCGATGGACTGCCCGGAGTGCGCTTCAGCGCTCTGGCCTTCGACGTCGACAGTGGGGAACGGGTGTTCGCCCACAATGAGAACGATGAACTCGACACCGCCAGCATGGGCAAGGTCTTCCTGCTCCACACGGCCCTGCAGATGTACAGAGACGGCACTCTTGACCTGGAGGAGCGCCTGCATCGGCGGCCGTCGGAGCGAGTCGACGAGTCCGGGATCTGGTACCTCATGGAGCAGGACGATCTGAGCATCTTCGACGTCGCACTGCTCATCGGGGCGTTCAGCGACAACTTCGCCACGAACGTGCTCATCCGCCGGGTCGGGCTTGAGAATGTTGCGGATCAGGTGGAGAAGCTCGGGTACCGGAACTCGGGTCTGCATGACTTTCTGCGCTGGCCGCGCCCGGCGAAAGCGCCGCGCACCCTGTCGACGGGGACCGCCGCCGAGCTCAGTGACTTCATGGCCCGGCATGCCAAGGACGAGTTCTGGGATGAGTCGACGAACGAGGTCTTCCGGCGCTGGTTGGGAGCCGGCGCGGACACTTCGATGGTCGCCTCGGCGTTCGATCTCGACCCGCTCGCGCATTACAACTATCAGCGCGACGTGTGGGTGTGGAACAAGACCGGCACGAACGGGACGATCAGGGCCGATGCTGGGATCGTGATGACGCCTACGCGTCGCGTCGCCTATGCGGTGTTCGCGAACTGGGAGCCGGGCACTGACCGCGTCGTCGACGTCATGCCGGTCATGCGCGAGGCCGGCGACGCGATACACCGGTTCCTCTGAGCGTGACTTCGGTGGCAAGCGTGACTTCGGTGGCAAGCGTGACCCTGCTGAGCGTGCCCCTGCTGCGCGTGACCCTGCTGCGCGTGACCCTGCTGAGCGTGACCATGATGGTCCCGGCGGCCGTCGACCGCGAACCGCCGCGGAGAACTGTCGGGTAGTCTGGTGGGCGATGTCCGACACGATCTACCTCACAGGCGAAGCGAAGGCTCCGTCGAACAACCCGATCACCAGCCAGTTCGGTCTGTTCTACGTGGCTTTCGAGATCGCGCCGGATACCCACCGAATCCTCGATGTGGACTGCACGGCGACGTTGGCTCTGACCCGGAACTTCATTCGGAGCCTGTTCGTCGATGCCGACATCACGGACCCTGGTCGACTGATCGAGCGCATCCAGCGCCGCTACCACGGTTCCTCGCAGAAAGCGCTGATCACGGCAGTGAACAACGCCGCGAAGAAGTACCGCGAGGTTGCCGCTTAAGCAGCACGTCCGACCATCCCGATTGCCCGGGCCCTCACCGGACCGGATCCGATCGACAACTGCACATTGCTCCATCCCGGAGGGCATCATCGGTGCCGCTGTCGGCACTGCCCATCGGTTGCACTGCCAGTGGCGCCGGCAACGGCGCCAACTGCTGCGTCTCCCGCAATGCCCCTGTCGGGATGGACGAATTCAATGAGGAAGTGTCGTTAGTGATCACGGACGGTTATCTATTCATCAGCCTGCTTCTGGCTATCTCCGCTGTACTCGTCGTCGCGGACCGGAGCGGGCGTTTCAAACTCTTCAAGTATGTGCCCGGCTTCGTCATCCTCTACATCGTGGCCGCGCTGCTTAACACCATCGGAGTCTTCGACCACGACGGCGGGGACATCACGGCCGTAGGCGACACCCTGCGCGAGGTGCTGCTGCCCGCGATGATCCTGCTCATGCTGTTCAAGTGCGATGTCCGGCAGATCATCAAGCTCGGACCGAAGCTGCTGCTCACCTTCGCCGTGACCGCGGCGAGCATCATCGCAGGCTTTATCATCAGCTACCTCATCCTGAATTCCAGCCTCGACCCCGAAGCGTGGAAGGCCCTTGGTGCGCTCAATGCCTCGTGGACGGGCGGTTCGGCGAACATGGTCGCGGTGCAGGAGGTCCTCGAAGCACCGAAGAATGTGTTCGGCTATGTCCTCATCGTCGACACGGTGCTCTACTCCTTCTGGCTGCTGCTCATCTTCTCCTCCGTCACCGTGTCCGACAAGTTCGACAAGTGGACGAAAGCCGATATGTCGAAGCTCGACTTCACCGACCGCGTCTCCGCCGAGGAGGAGAAGCCGATGACGCTGTCGTCGATCTTCGGGCTCATCGGGTTCGCGCTTCTGGCCTCCGCCCTGGCGATCCGCCTCGGCGAACTGCTGCCCGAGGTCGGAGCGGTCATCGACGGCACAGCGTGGACGATCCTCATCGTCAGCGTCCTCGGCCTCGCCATCGGGGCGACTCGGTTCGGCAAGACCGCCGGATCCAACGAGCTGGCGACGATCCTGCTCTACCTCATCATCGGCATCATCGCCTCCGGCTCGGACTTCACCTCCCTGGCCGAAGCGCCGCTCTACCTGGTCGCGGGCATCATCGTCCTGGTCGTCCATATCGCCATCATGCTCATCTACGCGAAGCTCACCCGCACCGAGCTCTTCAGCATCGCCGTGGCCAGCACCGCGAACATCGGCGGAATCGCCTCGGCGCCGGTCGTCGCGGGTGCCTTCAACCGGCAGCTCGTCCCCGTCGGTGTGCTGTTCGCGCTGATGGGCACGTTCCTCGGCACGTTCCTCGGCCTCTGGTCGGCCCAGATCCTGTCCGGGCTGGCATGATGAACGGACCACCCCAACCTCGCCGAGGCGGCCGACCGCCCAAACACGGACGCGCCGTTCCGTGCGCGCCCCGCGTCGACCGGACCGGCCCAGCCGGCCCGCGTCCGACCGCCCCGCTCCAGCCCTGACCGAATCCGCTCGACCGGAAGGACCCGACCATGACCGCACCCGACACAGCAGCTGCACCTGACACAGCATCCGCACCCGAAGCCGTCGACGTCTTCGACGGACACAACGACCTCGCCTGGTATCTGCGCGAGGAACGCGACTACAGCGTGGAGGGGCTCAACGACCCGAGCGTCTCCCCGTTCACCACGATGGACCAGCTGGCGGCCGGTCACGTGGCGGCACAGTACTGGTCTGTCTACGTCCACTCCTCGATCACCGGCGCCGACGCGATCAAGGCCACGTGGGAGCAGATCGACACCGTCCAGCGCTTCGTCACCGCCTACCCCGAACGACTCGCCTTCGCCCGCACCGCCGCCGACGTCCGAGCCGCGCGCACCGCCGGCAAGGTCGCCTCCCTCATGGGGGTTGAAGGCGGTCAGCAGATCGACGAGTCCCTGGCGGTGCTGCGGTCCTACGCCCGCGCAGGTGCTCGCTATATGACGCTGACCTGGTCGACCACCCATTCCTGGGCCGACTCGGCCACCGACGAACCGGTCCACGGGGGCTTGAGCGCCTTCGGCCGTGAAGTCGTGGCGGAGATGAACCGGATCGGCATGATCCTCGACCTCTCCCACGTCGCGCCGTCGGTCATGCACCAGTCGCTGGACCAGAGCACACTGCCCGTGCTCTTCACCCATTCCTGCGCGTACGGGCTCAACCCGCACCCGCGCAATATCCCGGACGACGTCCTCGACCGCGTGCCCGGCAACGGGGGAGTGGCGATGATGACCTTCGTGCCCTCGTTCGTCTCGAACGCCCGCCGCGAATGGGTCGACGCCGGAGAGCAGGGAACCGCCCCCGAGGTGACTGTGGCCCAGGTCGCCGACCACTGCGATTACGTACGCGAGCGGATCGGCATCGACCACATCGGCCTCGGTGGCGACCTCTGCGGAGTCGACGAGCTGCCGACCGGACTCGGCGACGCCGGTCAGTATCCGAACCTGTTCGCCGAGCTCGCCTCGCGCGGCTGGTCGCAGACCGACCTGCGCAAGATCGGCTTCGACAATGCGATGCGCGTCCTCGACGCACATGAGGACGCGTACACGGCGTTCCTCGGCTCCGCGGACGAGGCACCGTCCGCTGCCAACGTTACTTCCGCGGACAACGGCCGGGCCGCCTCGGCGGGGGAGGGCGGCGTCGCCGCCAACACCGCTTCAGCCGCTAACGCCGCTTCCGCCGCCAACGGCTCGGCCGCCTCGGTGGGGGTGGAATCATGACGCGGCTGCTCGTCATCGTCAACGACATCGAGTCCCAGCCGGGACTGCTGACACGGTGGATGATCAGCGAGAACGTCGAATTCGATCTGCGGATCGGCGGAGTCTCGCCGCTGCCGAGCCCTGCCGAGCTCGATGCCTATGACGGGCTCGTCATGCTGGGCGGCGGGTACATGCCCGATGAGACGGATCGTGCTCCGTGGTTGGCCGATGAGGCCGAACTCGTCCGCCGCGGCTTGGAGACTGAACTGCCGCAGTTCGGGATCTGCCTCGGCGGGCAGCTCATCGCCCACGTCGTCGGAGGTGATGTGCGTGCTCAGACCGGGGCGCCGGAGAAGGGATACACGCGGATCGACACCACCGCCGAGGCGGCCGCGGACCCCGTGTTCTCGGCGATCCGGCCGCGGACGTCGTTCGTCGAAAGCCACGTCGACCGGATCGTCGCGCTCCCCGAGGAGGCGACGCTGCTGGCCACGAGCGAGGCCTGCGAATTCCAGGCATTCCGAGTGGGGCGGGCGTGGGGGACGCAATTCCATCCGGAGTCGACACGGGCGAACATCGAGCGCTGGGACGCGGAGAAACTGCAGACATTGGGGTTCGATAAAGATACCCTGTTGGAAGAAGCGACGGAGCTCGGGCCGGAGAGCGAACGTGATTCGAAGGCTCTGTTCTCGGCGTTTCTGGCAGTGGTTCGGAACTGAAGCTTGTGTGTCAGGCTGCTGTCTGAGGCATACTAGGCGAGGCTCTGACCACAGTCAGGGTTGCCAGGTATGCGGCACGGCCGCCGCATTGGACACGGAGGAACCGTGAGCGACAAAGAACCCACGACGACAATCGACCCCGGTGACGGACACCAGCCCGAGACCCTCAAGCGGGTCATCGGACCGAAGCTGCTGTTGCTGTTCATCGTCGGTGACATCCTCGGAACCGGCGTCTATGCGCTGACCGGCAAGGTGGCCGGGCAGGTCGGCGGTGCCGGTTGGGCGCCGGTGATCCTCGCCTTCCTCATCGCGTTGATCACCGCCTTCTCCTATATGGAACTCGTGACGAAGTACCCGCAGGCAGCGGGTGCCGCGCTGTACACGCACAAGGCGTTCGGGATCCACTTCGTGACGTTTCTCGTCGCCTTCGCCGTCCTCAGCTCCGGAATCACCTCGGCGTCGACGGCGGCGAACGTCTTCTCGGAGAACCTCGTGGCCGGCTTCGGTTGGGACATATCGAGCACCGGGGTGATGTGGATAGCGCTGACATTCCTCACCCTCATCGCGCTCATCAACCTCCGGGGTGTCGGCGAGAGCCTGTGGTTCAACGTCTTCCTCACGCTCATCGAGCTGAGCGGACTGCTGCTGGTCATCGTCATCGGATTCTTTGCACTCGGTTCGGGCGACGCCGACTTCTCGCGCGTGATGATCTTCGAGACCGAAGGCGATAAGAGCGCCTTCCTCGCGATCACGGGAGCTACTGCTCTCGCGTTCTTCTCGATGGTCGGCTTCGAGGACTCGGTGAACATGGTCGAGGAGACGAAGGATCCGCGGGTGTTCCCGAAGATCATGCTCTCGGGCCTGGGGATCACCTGCCTCATCTACGTCCTTGTGTCAGTGGTGACCGTCGCGGCCGTGCCGATCGGCGTGCTCACGGAGAGTGAGACTCCGCTGCTCGAGGTCGTCCGCGAGGGTGCCCCGGGACTGCCGATCGACAAGATCTTCCCCTTCATGACGATGTTCGCGGTCGCGAACACAGCCCTGATCAACATGCTCATGGCCAGCCGTCTGCTCTACGGAATGGCCAAGCAGAATGTGCTCCCACCCGTGTTTGGGAAGGTCATGGCCGGTCGTCGCTCGCCGTGGGTGTCGATCATCTTCACGACGCTGATCGCCTTCGCACTCATCGTCTTCGTGTCGACTGTTCTCCCGGAATCCGTCACGGCTTCCCTGGGCGGCACCACTTCGCTGCTGCTCTTGACGGTGTTCGCCGTCGTCAACGTCGCCGTGATCATCCTGCGCCAGGACAAGTCCGCCAACACCGAGCATTTCAAGGCTCCCAAGTTCCTGCCGTGGATCGGCGTCTTCACCTGTGTGTTCCTCGTCGGTCCGTGGGCGCGACTCGACGACCTCATCCAGTATCAGATCGCAGCGGCGCTCGTCGGCATCGGCGTCGTCCTGTGGGCCGTGACCTGGTTCTGGAACCGTTCGACGAAGGGCACGAGCACCCGGTTCCGCAATCCCGAAGAACTGACGTGAGCCCATCCCCTCGCCGAGGTGGTGCGGTCCCTCGCTGGCGGGCGCGCGCGACCCATGTCCGTATCGCTCGATATGCTGGGACGGTAGGTACCCGTCCTGCGCACTCGGATCCAAACAGCTCAATCCAACGAAGGTGAAAAATGACAGTACTCGTCGGTTACGTCAACAATCCCGCCGGACATGCTGCTCTCGATGCCGGCATCGCGCAGGCGAAGAAGGACGGCAAGGAACTCGTCGTCGTCAATGCTTCACGCTCGGCTCAGCGCAGCGATTCCTACCGCCTCGGCGATGGTGAGCTCAAGTCGGTCAACGACTACCTGACCAGGTCGGATGTCGAGTTTCGTGTGCTCACATTGGGCAGCGAATACGATCCGGCCGAACAGATCCTCGACACCGCCACCGAGGTGGGAGCCGAGTTGATCGTGCTCGGAACCCGGAAACGCACCCCGGTCGGGAAGTTCCTGCTCGGGTCGACCATCCAGAAGGTCATCCTCGACGCCGAAGCCCCGGTGCTGTGCGTCAAAGCCACGCACTGAGACCGGGACAGCCGCGGCCGTGGCCTGTGGAAACTGGCCACGGCGCGAATGCGTGACGCCTGCATTGTGCTTGCCTCAGCGGAGCCGTTCCATGACGAGGTCGGCATTGACGTGCGCTCCGGCCATCACGCCGCTGGCGGTGCTGGCGACGACCATCGCCGACACATCAGCGCTGTTGCCGACCGCCCAGACACCGGGCACTTCGGTCTGCCCGGCCATCTGCGTGGGGATGTAGGCCCCCATCCCGCTCGGGTGAGCGACGACTTCGCCGCCGAGCTGAGTGAACAGTTCGGCATTCGCTCGCCCATACGCGCCGACGGTGAGCGCATCGAAGGTGAGCGTGTTCGCTCCTTCCGCAGATTCGCCTGCCGCCAGCGAAACGACGGTTCCGGACTCGGTGCGGTCCACCTCGGTGACGGTGGAGTCAATGTACTCGATTCCGAGCGTATCGAGCATGGCCTGCTGCTCGGAATCGGGAGCCGGAGCGTTGTGGCTGATGAAGCTGACCCGGTCGCTGAGTTGGGAGAACAGCATCGCCTGGTGGTATGACATAGCTGTCGTGCCGATGACCCCGATGCGTTGTCCGCGCACTTCGTACCCGTGGCAGTAGGGGCAGTGCAGGACGGTGTCGCCCCACCCTTCGGACAGGCCGGGGATGTCCGGAAGTTCGTCGCTCAGCCCCGTGGCGATGATGATCCGGCGGGCCCTGATCTCGGCCCCCGCCGAGGTGGTCAGTTCGAATCGATGCCGCTGAGCCTCCTCGGCGGGGTTGTGCTCCGGTTCGATCGAGTGAGCTTGTCGAACCGTCGCGTCGATGAAGGTGACGCCGTATTCTTCGGCCTCGACACGGCCTTTCGCCACGAGATCCTGCGGTCTGATGCCTTCATGGCCGAGGACGTTGTGCGCGTGTGCGCTCGAAGAGTTGCGGAGCTGGCCCGCGTCGATGACGACAACGGAACGCAGCGATCGAGCTAAGGCGATTGAGGCGGCGAGGCCTCCTGCGCCACCGCCGATGACGGCGACATCGAAGGCGTTCTGCGCGGATTCGGCGGACGAGTCGGGGACGGACGCTTGTGAGCTCTTGGGTGTGGTCGGGGTGGTCATGATTCTCCTGGGTGGTGGCGGGTAGCCGGGATGTGGTGCTGTTTCGAGTGTGCTCTTCGGGAATGTGAATGTGCAAACATATTTGCTGAAACAGCAAAATCTGTCATCCTGAAGGTATGGGAGAGTCAAAGGAACCAGGCGAACGGGCGACTCGCGGCTCGGCAGGCGCGCGGGGAACTGAAGCTGCGGGCCGAATGTCGGACAGTTTCGCAGGCAGTTCCGCGCCGGTCGAGGCGCAGGAGGCCATCAGGCAGTCGTTGGCCGGCGTCGGAGCTCGACTGCGGGGGCTGCGGCAGGAGCAGAATCGCACTCTCGATGAGGTGGCGGAGCTGGCCGGAATGTCGACGAGTACGCTCTCGCGCCTGGAATCCGGGAAGCGGAAGCCGAGCTTGGAGCTGTTGCTGCCGCTCGCCGGGGTCTATGGACTCCCGCTGGATGAGCTGGTGGGGACTCCGCCGATCGGCGATCCGCGTATCCATATCTCGCCGCGGAAGTTCCATGACCAGACCGTCTTGCCTCTCAGTCGCGGAGCGATCGGAGTGCAGGCGTTCAAGCACATCGTCGACGGTCGGCAGACGCCGAAGCTCGGTGCGCTGAAGACTCACCCCGGATTCGAATGGGTGTATGTGATCCGCGGTCGACTCACCCTCATCCTCGGTGATCGGACGATGATCCTCAATGCTGGTGAGGCCGCCGAGTTCGATACGCGAACTCCGCACTGGTTCGGTGGGGCCGACGATGATGGCGTCGAATATCTCAGTCTCTTCGGCCCCGAGGGGCAGCGCGTTCATATGAAGAGCTGAAAGGGGTCGGCACCGCTCTCGAGTCAGTGCCGAACCGTACTGTGGCGTCCATCGACCGACCTGGCTGCCGTCCGAGGATAGTGAAAACGACGATTGACCACAGGAAATAGAAATATATCGTAAGTTCGGGGAAGTATCTCAAATAAAGCGTACAAACCTATGGTGTTTGTTCGAATCATGACTTATAATAGAGTCAAGCCGAACCCATCAACGATGATGAACGGACACAGAGAATATGGCTCTCATCCCCGACCGAAGGCACAACGGGCACAACTATTCCGAGGCAGGAAAGACCTCACCCGCACCACCGACACCATCCCCTCCAGGTTCCCCGCCGACCGACTCTTCCGAGCGCACCTATCGGGAGCTGCTCGCCGAGGCGGGACTTGACCTCAGCGGCCACCCCCTCGCCGACAGATTCGACGGGATCGCCGACAATCTGGCCGATGAAGAGGCGGGTGAGAACGAAACCCGCGACGAACACGTCGAACCTCCCGACGGTGGCGGACGCTGGACAAGCAGAACCACCATGCCGGAGACCACAGAAGAAGTTCAGGCGTGCATCAAAGAGATCGAAGAACGCCAAAGCGCGTGGATGAAATCCAAGCGCGAAGAGCGAGAAGCCCAGCGCGCCGCCGAGCACGAAGAATTCCTTCGGAACAACCCGCAGGCCCGCGAAGAGGACGAAGCGCTCGAGCGCGAAAGAGCGGAGTGGAATGCGCGCGTAGAGGAATACGAAGCGAGGAAGAAGGCGAAAGAGGAAGCCGAACGAATCGCCGAGACGGAACGCGCTGAACGGCACAAGGCTCTGGCCGAAAGCGTCGACTCGGAATCCGACGCCCATCCGCTCCTCGACGAATACCGTTGGTCGGACCTCAAGCACGTGGCCCCGGAGGTCACCGGCAGCATCGAGAGTCTGAAGCATCTGCTCAATGAGCTCAACGACTTCACTCGCCCCATGGGGCCGGAAGACGCCGTGACACTCCTCGACGGTCTTGAGGCCCTGAACCGTCTCAACGAATCCCTCTCGATCGTGACGCTCTCGGTATTCGACCGAGTCGGAACGCCCCGCGACTATGGAGCGAAGACGACGAAGGCGCTCGTCCAGCACCGACTCAACGTGTCGGGTCAGGAGGCCTACCGCAGGACTCAGCTCGCTGAGTTCCTGGGAAAGCGAACCAGCATCAGTGGAGAGTCGATCGAAGCGAAATTCCCCATCCTCGCTGCCGCCCTACGTGAAGGAACTCTGTCGTCGAATCAAGCGTCGACCATTTCCAAATGCCTGATCAGTCTGCCGCCGAAAGTGTCGGAAGATGACAAGATCGAGGCCGAGCGCCTGCTCGTCGAAAAGGCTCCGACCGTCCGTGTCTGCGATATCCACAAGCTGTTCCAGGAGATCCTCGGTTGGATCGATCCCGACGGTCAAGAGCCCAAGGAAGCAGCTGACCGGGACAACTTCAACGTGAACCTTCGCCAGATGAAAGACGGCACCTGGACCCTCAAGGGATGCCTGGACGAGGAGACCGGGGGAATCCTCAACGGACTGCTGACCTCACGAATCAAAACCGATTCTCAGTCGGAAGAGGACAGCTGCGCGAATGCGGCAAGCAGTGATACCAGCACCGTGGACGAAGCCCGTCCGGCTGCCGGAAACGGCAGTGAAAGCGAGAGCGATGTCGACCAAGAAGTCGTGGACACCTTCCGCGAGGTTCTGTGCGGCGACCGCTCGGACTGCCTCGACCCCTCGCTCGACTTCACTCAGCCGCAGGTCGGTGCGGATGGAAAGATCCCGCAGGGAGCCGGTGTGAAACAGGATGGCACCCTGGTGGCTATGGCCGCTGAACAGCCGAGTGTCCGCCGTCGCATTTATGAGCGCTTCTCCAGCGTCATCGGCAGCATCGAGATGAACCGCATCAAGGCTGGAGCAGCCTACGCGCTGGTCGTCACGGCCAAGGCCGAAGACCTGGCGAACCAGACCGGCAAAGCCGTCACCGGGACAGAAGCGCCATTCCCGATCAACTCCGCTGCTCTGGAAGGACTCAATGGTTCGGTCTTCTTCCACCTAATTGGGGAGAAGACGAAATCGATGGCGCTGGCGACAGAGCGACGGTTGGCCACTGAGAAGCAGCTGGCGATTCTTGCCAGTCGTGACCAGGGATGCACGTTCCCCGGGTGCGACACTCCTCCCGGATGGTGCGAAGCGCACCATATCGTCCCGTGGGCGGAAAACGGCAAGACCGACGTCAACAACCTCACGCTCGCCTGTTCCGCACACCACCACCTGCTGGATTACACCGAATGGGACTGCAGGATGCTCATCGACGGGCGCCCCGCGTGGGTGCCGCCGGCGACCATCGATCCGGCGCAGGAACCTGTGCTCCACGCACGGTTCATCGCACGCGAGATCGGAGAGACCCTCTTCGGCTGATCGCCTGCTGCCTCTGGGCGGCCAGCCGACCGGCGGCCGCCGCAGCTGAGCTTCATTGCGACGGACAATGTGCCTCACACGAGCAGTACGGAATGTTCCGTTTGCGCACGCTGTTGCCTCGATATGAAGCTTTCGATCCTTGACCTGGTCCCTGTGCGCACAGGGCAGACAACAGCAGACTCCTTCGCCGCCTCGAAGCAGATCATCGACACCGCTGACAAGCTCGGATTCACCCGCTATTGGGTGGCCGAGCACCACAACATGCCTTCGATCGCATCGACGATGCCAGGGCCGGAGCTCATGCACCTCGGTCAGGGAACTCAGCAGATCCGCCTCGGATCCGGGGGAGTCATGCTTCCCAACCATGCCCCGCTGGCCGTTGCCGAACTCTTCGCCCTTCTGTCTGCGGTCTACGGCGACCGCATCGATCTGGGAATCGGGCGCGCACCGGGGACGGATCCGATCACCTCGGCGGCAATGCGGGGCCACCTCGGTGAGGGGCGCATGGTCGACCGCGAAGGACGCGCAATCGATCCTGTCGAACAGTTCCCTCAACATGTGATCGACACTCTCAGCCTCATGCAGCCCGAAGGTCTGCGGGTTCCGCTCCATGGTGGGCGCGAGCACGTGCTCAAAGCGACGCCCGCGGCGGCTCCGGGAACGCAGCCGTTGCCTTGGCTGCTCGGCTCATCCGGATACTCTGCGCGGCTGGCGGCTGAACTCGGCATGCCCTATGTCTTTGCCAACCACTTCGCATCCGGTGCCACTACCGGGATGAAGATCTACCGAGACAACTTCACTCCGGGTGCCTATGGAGACGAACCCAAGACGTTCGTCACGGCCAACCTTGTCGTGGCACCCACCGAGGAAGAGGCACAGCTGCGCTCGGAGCCCTTCATGCTGCAGATGTCCCGAATGCGCACCGGTGGGCCGATGGAGAAGCTGCGCTTGGCCGGCGACGACGTCCGATCGGTGATGACCGACCAAGAGCGCATGGTCGGTGAAGAGCTCACCAGCAATTGGATCATCGGTGACCCGAAATCCGCTGCCGCGCAGCTCGAAGAGCTGGCAGAGCGGTTCGACGTCGACGAGATCATGATCCAGCCGATTGCCGGCGCCTTGGAAGGTGAAGACGTACGAGAAGACCCGGGCCGGATCCAGACGATCGAGCTGCTTGCCGCCGAGTTCCTCGGCGCTACCGCTGCTTCCGCCACCGCTGCTTCCGGCGCGACCGGCGCAGGGGCCGACGTCTGACACGGGGTGGAATTTCGGTTCTCATCGGTTCCGGCCGACCTTTGAGGACGGCTGTCGGCACCGAATCGAAGTCTCAGCTCAGCATCGATTCGAGCAAGCGGGCTTCAATCCACGAGCAGTCCGCGTTATCCTGTCACAGTGTCATGAATGCTGACAGTCGAGTGACAGCCAGTGGAATCGACACCGTGCAGAACCTCGTTTCCAGCGTGGTCACTCCTTTCGGAAGGGCCGGGTAGGGATCGAAAACTGTACGCCGAATGCGCTCGCGCATCTTCGGAGACTTCCCCCGCGCGGCCTGCGGCCCGCAGACCGAAAGAGAAATAATGCGTACCAAAATTGCTGTTTCGGCAGCACTTGGGGTCGGACTGGTTTTCGGCGCCGGTGCTCCTGCACTGTCGAGCAATCTGTCCTCGACCGACGCCGCAAAAACGTCCGGCATCTCAGCTGATGTCGTTCCCGGCCAAGAACTCGAACGAATTACCGACGGCAAGATCGAAAAGGGCGAGACCGCCTACGTCGATGTCACGGTAGCGACGCTGTGGACCGACCCGAATGCACCACGCAAGGTCGATAAGCCTGCGCTCCAGCACCCCGTCGACCTCGAGAAGTGGAACGAGAACCTCGAGCCCACCGATGTGCGCCGCGGACTCACCGGCAAGGCCGAAACCCAGGCGACCTACGGTTCGGAAGTCTCCGTCCTCGACATCAAGGGCAGCTGGGCCAAGGTCGCCGTGACCGACCAGAAGACCCCGAAGGACGAAAAGGGCTACCCGGGCTGGCTGCCCAAGAAGCAGCTTGTTGAAAACGACCGCTTCGGAAAGCTCCGCGAAGACCAGCCCCGCGCCCTGGTCACGAAGCCCAAGAGCGAACTCGAAGGCATCGAATTCACCAAGGACACCGGTGCCGATGTGAGCTTCAACGTCGACCTGCCCCTCATCGCGCAGGACGTCGACGATGTCCGTGTGGCACTCCCCGGTGGCGGAGCCGCCTGGATCGGCATCGAAGATGTGGATGTCTACGATGTCGGCGACAAACCCGAGAAGCCCAGCGGCAAAGACCTCGTGAAGACCGCGAAGCAGTTCGAAGGCCTGCGTTACCTGTGGGCCGGAGTCTCTGCCTACGGATTCGACTGCTCCGGATTCACCTACTCGATCTTCAAAGCCCACGGCATCGACCTGCCCCGCGACTCGGGCGAACAGGCGAAGGCCGGCGAGGCAGTCGCCTCGTCGAACCTCAAGCCCGGTGACCTGCTGTTCTTCTCAACCAGCTCGGGAACTGTCCACCACGTCGGCATGTACGTCGGCGCCGGCAAGATGATCCACTCGCCGAACGCGTCGAAGGACGTCTACGTCACCGACTGGAAGAAGTGGGACACCGGAAACGAATTCTCCGGAGCCCGCCGGATCCTCTGACCTGGATTGAGTCGGAACGTCCCGATTCTGGATTGATTCTGACCGAGTCGGGCAGCTGATCAGCCCGACCAGATCGAAACAGTGACCAATCGACACACTGATGGCCGGTGCCCCAACGAGGGCCCGGCATCAGTGGTTTCAGAATGTTATCGCCGAGACGCGCCAGCCAAGTCGATAGTCGATCAGTGCCGCGAGCTCTGAGTCGACTTCAGGAAGATGGCTCGGGCCAGATCATCGCGACGTTCGATGACCAACCGGCGCAGGGCCGCAGGCGCATCGACGTTGGCAGCCAGCCAAGCGTCGGTCTTCTCGACCACAGCCTCCTCGTCGACGGACCACCGAGGGTAGAGGCCGAGCACCAGACGGCGTGCGATCTCAATCGAATTGTCCATCCAGAAAGCGAGCAGACCGTCGAAGTACTCATCGACATACTCCTCTATGAGCGGCATCGCACTCGGTGCGATGAACCCGGAGATGATCGCCGACAGCACATCGTTGCTCAGCGCACCCGCCTCGCGGATCGCCTCCCATGCGCGGATCTTGACGATCGGCAGGGGCAGGGCGGCACTGGCAGTCTCGGCGTGAAGCCGACCCGAAGAGCTGGGATCCGAATGATTCTCCCGCGCGATATCGGTCTGATCCGCCCATCCGAGGCACACGAGCGCGGTCAGCGCATTCCACCTCAGCGCATGATCATTGATGAGACCGCGGAACGGCAGCGTCGCAGTCGAATGGTCGGCACCGCGACCCGCGCGAGCTCCCCCGGAAGACTCAACCGACTGCCCCGCAGAACCAGACTGCCCCGACTGACCAGGAGCACCGGCGTACATCCGGTCGATCTCCTCGCCGACCGGCACTGCCAGGATCTGACTGGCGAATCCACGCCCCATGGCTACGGCCGAACTGCCGGCCGCGCATCGCGCCGTCCGCGACGTCAGCGCCAACACCAGATTGGCCAGATGCAGCTGCGCATCCGACCCGGCTTTCGCCGCAGACAACGCATCCAGCGCTGCTCCCAGCAGGCCCATGATCGCGGCATCGAAGTTCCGATCCGCCACCCACTGATCGATGCAGGTCAGAGCGGTCTGACTGAGTCCCGCCATGATCCCGGCGTGACTCTCCTTGCCCAGACTGCGGGCATAAGCGGTGAGGTACTTCTGCACCGGCATGAGCCCGTCGCGCACAGCATTGTCCAACGCCGACCACACCAGAGCCCGCGACAGAGGATCCGCAATCCGCGACGCCGAGGTGACCGCCGCCTCCACCGACTCCGGATCCAGGCGCACCCGCGCATAGTCCAGATCATTGAAGTTGAGCAGAGTGATCACACCGGCATTGCGACCGATGAGCTGCTCCACATCGGCCGACTCGGTCGAGAACTCGAAGCGGAAGGAATCGAGGGGGACGATCGCCCGTCCAGACCGTCCGAGTGTGGCGATTTCGATCGTGTGCGGGCGCAGCAGAGCCGAGCCCTCGGCCGAATCGGCCTGAGTGATCGTGGCTCCCGTGATCTTCTCCGACCCGGACCGGCGCCGCGGCGGCTCAGCTCTGCCGCTCGCACCGGACCCGGCCTCGTGAGCGGCTCCGGTCGCACCGTCGATGCTGTCGTCGACCGCATCCGGGCTGCGCAGCCGCGCACCCGAGCTCGACGTCACGAGCCTCCCGCGGCCCCCGCTCTGCGCGGCGACGGCGGCAGCCGACGAAGACCCAGTCGAGGACCCGGCCGAACCATCTGCAGATGAAGACGAACCATCCGACGTGGTCAGCTGCAGAGACAGTTCAGAGACCCCGGACGTCCCCAGCCACGCGGCCGCCCAGTTCGCGATGTCCCGGTCGGGAGCCGCCTCGGCGAGGCATTCGAGGAAATCCGCGAGCTCGGTGTTCCCGTACTCGAACCGTCTGAAGTACAGCCTCGACCCGGCGAAGAACGCCTCCCGTCCGACGAACGCGACGAGTTGCTTGAGCACGGACGCGCCCTTGGCGTAGGTGATGCCGTCGAAGTTGAGCTTCGCGGCCTCGACATCGGGGATGTCGGCGACGATCGGATGCGTCGTCGGATACAGATCCTGCGTGTACGCCCACGCCTTGCGGCGCAGCGCGAAGGTCACCCAGCCGTCGGTGAACCGCGTCGCCTCGGCCAGTGCGAGTCCGCCCATGAAATCGGCGAAGGACTCCTTGAGCCACAGGTCATCCCACCACTTCATCGTGACGAGATCGCCGAACCACATATGCGCCATCTCGTGCAGGATGACATTGGCGCGTGACTCGTAGTTCGCGTCCGTGACCTTGTCGCGGAAGATCAGATTGTCCGTGAACGTGACCAGACCAGGATTCTCCATCGCACCGAGGTTGTACTCGGGGACGAAGATCTGATCGTACTTGCCCCACGGGTAGGGGTAGTCGAATTCGGAGGTGAAGAATTCGAGACCGGCCTTCGTGACGCCGAAGATATCGTCCGCGTCGAGGTGATCGACGAGGCTCGCCCGCGTCCACGCACCCAGCTGCACGGTCTGCCCGGTGCGCGGGTCCGTCCACTCATCCGTCGCCCCCTCATAGGGGCCCGCCGTGATGCAGGTGATGTAGCTCGACTGCTTGAGCGTCGGTTCGAAATAGTGTGTCACCGCGCCGGCTGATCCGGACCCCGCCGACGTCGCGAAGTCGGACCCGTTCGCCGAGGCGGCACCTGCCGAGCCATCGGCCGGTTCCGTCCTCACCTCGGTGCGGTTCGACAGGACCTGGAAATGCGCGGGAGCGGTGACCGTGAAGATGAACTCGGCTTTGAGATCGGGCTGGTCGAAATTCGCGAACACGCGTCTGGCGTCGGTGGGTTCGTACTGCGTATAGAGGTAGGTCTTGCCGTCGGCCGGATCCGTGAATCGGTGCAGTCCCTCGCCCGAGGTGGAATAGCGCGCCTGCGCCTCGATCGTCAGCGAATTGCGGCCGGCGCGGACGGGGAACGTGACCCGCGCACCGTCGAACGCCGCGGCGGGGGAGAGGCTCTCGCCATTGATCAGAACGGAGGACACGGAGTCTGCGATCAGGTCGATGAATGTCGAATCGACGAAGCGGGCGGAGAAGTCGACGACTGTGCGAGAAAGGTACGTGTCGGCATCGGTTTCGGCGTTGCTGACGTCGATGTGGACTGAGTAAGAATCGACCTCGAGCAGCTGTGTTCGACTCTGCGCTTCGCTTCGGGTGAGATTCGTTGTCATTCAATAGCCTCCTCGGCGGACAGACTTTAGCATGCCACATTTCCGGTATTCTGAGTACAGCACCAGCGAACGGCAGAGGGGACTGATGGCGAAGACTCGGGTCAGCGAACTGCCTCGGCGGGGGTTCAATGTCGTCGCCCACCGCCTGCGCATGGGACTCAAGCGGGTGTGGTCGAATTCTGGCCAGCTGATCCAGATCCCCATCGCCGCGACCGCCGCCTACGCTTTCTGCGTCTACGTCCTCGGCCACCCGTATCCGTTCCTCGCTGCGGTCGCCTCTGCCGTCGGCATCGGCCCCGTCGCTGACCGTCGTCTGCGCCGGGCGATGGAAATCGGCATCGGTGCGACCTTCGGGGTGCTCGTGGGCGAGATGCTCGTCAACCTCTACGGCTCCGGCATCTGGCAGCTCGCCCTGACCCTGATCATCGGCCTGGTCATCGGCACGATCCTCAACTCCGGCGGCATCTTCATCACGCAGATCGCCGTCCAATCCGTCTACGTCGTCGTAGTCCCGGCCACCGCCACCACCATGCCGTTCCCGCGCACCCTCGATGCTCTGACCGGGTCCGTCTGCGCGATTCTGCTGGCCCTGTTGATCCCGCGCGACGCCCGCAAGGTTCCGCGGCGCCTGGCAGCGGACATGCTTGAGGAGGTCGACGCCGTCCTCAGGATGATGAAACGGGCCCTGCACGACGCCGATGAGACGATGGCCGGCCGCGCCCTCGAGCGTGCTCGCGAAACCCAGGACATCATCGAATCCTGGGGCTCATCCCTGCGGATCTCCCGGGAAGCCGCGAAGATCAATGCGCGTGCCCGCCGACATGCCGCCGAGGTGACCCGACTGTCCCGTGCCCACACTTACTCCGATCGGGCGATGCGGACCATTCGCGTCATCGCTCGCCGCGTCGTGGGTGTCACCGAGCTCGGCGTCGGCAAACCCGTCATCGCCGATTACGTCGGATCCCTGGCCGACGGCGCGAAGAAGCTCGAGATCGCCCTGCGTCGGGGTACCGATCGGTCCCTCGCCGAGGCGGCCCTGTCCGAAGCTGCGGGAGCGCTGGATCCGCGGGCGAAGTCCGATTGGGACATCCACGACGAGTCGATGGTCCTGCTCCTGCGCACAGTCGCCGTCGACCTGCTGCAGGCCGCAGGGCTGACACGCGAGGAGGCACAGTCGCGGCTTCCGCCGCTGGCGGAGAACGCCGAAGACGATGACGGTCCAGTCGTTGAATAGTCTGTGATACCGCTGTCGATCTGCGGATAGTGCGCTGGAAGCGCCGGGTGTCGTGCGGGCTCGCTCTGCCGGCCGTGCGCCGAACGGGGCGGAGCTCGAATGGGGTCCGCGACTGACAGGCCGTGCGCCATGCGGGCCGTGAGGGTCTGTCAGCTGCTTTCGACGACGAAGACGGCGTTCGTGCCCGGCGCCAGAGCCGTGAATCGATGGGGCTGATCGCCCGGGTGAGTGAGGTAGTCGCCGACGCCTAAGTCATAGGACTTCCCGAGGACCTCGATCCGTGCCGCCCCGCGGCCGAGGATGACATGTTCGATCGTGCCCTGGGGATGCGGCTGAGATTCGCGCGGCTCGCCCGGTTCGGCCTGGATGAAGTAGACGTCGCGACGGGCATTCGTCGGCGACGGTGAGAGCAGAGTGGCCACATAGTTCGCGGTCGTCGACGGCAGGCTGGGCATATCGCCGACATGCTGCAGCGCCACCTCATGCGGGGGAGGGTCGAGCAGGCGAGCGAGAGGGATATCGAGCGCAGCGGCCAGTGCCCACATCGTCTCCAGGCTCGGATTGCCGCTTCCCGTCTCGAGTCCGGACAACGTCGACTTCCCGATTCCGGCCCGCCTGGCGACTTCGGACAAAGAGAGTCCGGCGCGCAGCCGTTCGCGCTTCAGGGCCGCAGCGATCTGCTGACTCGGCGAGAGCCCGGTGCCGGCAACAGGAGCGGAAGTGGGGTCGGAATCGGGGGCGGAAGCGGGGGTGGAACTGCCTTGCGAGTCGTTCAGCGAATCATCGTTGCTTCGAGAAGTCATGGGTTCACTATAGCGGGTAGGTCGTTCGGGTTGACGAACGATGGCCGAGGGTGCACTGTATGGAACATGAGTTCATTATTTCGCACGATTGAGCGGAAGCCTCGCGTCGAGCGAGTTCTTGCCGGCTCGACCTATCGTGCGGTCGCCATCGTCACCATCACGATCATCGCCGTCGCGCTGTCGTACGGGGCGATCTCCGCGGTCTCCGGTTTCGCCTGGTGGCAGACGCTGCTGCTGGCGATGTTCGCTCTCGGCGGTGCTGCCGAGTTCACCTTCGTCGGCGTCATCGCCGCCGGCGGTGCCCCGATTCTCGCGGTGCTCGCGGGGCTCCTCGTCAATTCCCGGAACTTCGCCTTCGGCGTTGCGGTCGGCCCTTTCTTCCCGCAGGACTGGCGAGCTCTCATCGCCTCCCACTGGATCAACGACGAATCCACCGCGATCTCGCGCACCGGGCACAACGATCGCGCGAAATGGCATGCGTTCCTGCTCATGGGTGCCGCAATCGCCATCATGTGGCCCGGCGGCGCCATGGTCGGACAGTGGCTGGGCAATGTCATCAACGCGGACCTGCTCGGACTCGACGCGGCCTTCCCCATCATCCTCTTCTGCCTCATCCGCGGGGATCTGAAGAACAAGGTGACGCTCTCGCTGACCGTCATCGGAATCCTCATCGCCGTGGGGCTGACCCCGCTGCTGCCGCTCGGGTTGGGGGCAGTGACCTCGCTGTCCGTGTTCGTCTTCGTCGCCGCTGGCTGGGCCGTGCGCTCATTCATCCGCCGCCGCTCCGGAGACAACCGGGCCGAACAGCACGGTGTCGATCAGCGCAGTGCCGATCAGGGCGATGCTGAACTGCCCGGTGCCGAACAGCGCAGTGACGACCGAACGCAATCCGCGACTCGAGGGGAGGGGCACCGATGAGCGCCGTCAGCTTTCTCATCGCCCTGGCCGGGCTGAGTCTCGGAACCTATCTCATGCGCTTCGCCGGAGTGAAGGTGGGAGCGGCGATCGCTGTGAGGGGTCGTCGACGTACCCTGTCGACCGCCTCGGTGGGAGTCGGATCTTCCGAGCATGGAGAATCCTCGGCGTCCGGCCAGTCCGTCCCGTCTGGCGAATCCTCCGCACTCGCCCAGACCTCCGCACCCGGGGAGTCCTCGGGCTCAGCCGACTCGACCGAACGCGTGACGATGTGGATGGACCGAGCCACGGTCGTGCTCATCGGTGCCGTCTTCGCGACGACCGCGGTCTTCGACGGCAAGGACATCGCCGATCCCGCCCGCCTCATCGGCGTCGGTGCCGGAGTGCTCGCCGCGATCCTGCGCGTGCCGATGCTGCTCGCCGTGGCCATCGGCATGGGCGTGTGTGCCCTCATCCGCACGACCGGGATCCTCTGAGCTGGGGCAGCGACGGCCTGAACTGAGTGCAGGTCGACGAACTTGCCAGCGTGGGCCTGGGCGCGGTCCACGGACTGCAGCCTCGGGGCACCCAGCACCCACTGTGAAAGCCGTGGGTTGCGGGTGGGCAATTGCCGAGGATCTCCGGGCCGGAACTGCCCCGAAAGCGCGAGATTGCTAGGCTGGGGCCATGGAATACATCGCGGGCTTTCAGCGTCTCGTCTTTCTTGCCCTGACGGTGGCTGCATTCGTCGTCCAGCTCTGGGCGTTCATCGACTGCCTCCGCTTCAAGGACGAGAACTACCGCGCCGTGGACAAGCAGAGCAAGAAGTTCTGGGTCATCCTCCTCGGCGTCGGGCTCGCGCTCGCCCTCATCGCCCTGCCGCCGATGGGCATGAGCATGATCTTCCTCAACATCATCGCCCTCGTCGCCGGCATCGTCTACCTCACCGATGTGCGTCCGAAGGTCCGTGCCGTCGACCCGCGCTATCGCAACCGCTGACGCCGCGCACCGGCTGACCACACTCACCGCATGAGCACAGACCTCAACCTGCCGGGCCCCGATTCCGGCTTCATCGCCACGTTCGGAACCGGCGACCCGCACACCCTCTTCGGCCACGGGTTCGCGGGCGCAATCCGCGACACCCGCCCCTTCGGCACCGGCATCACCGGCACGCGCCACTTCCTCCACCTGCCCGGCCACGGCGGCCGCCCCTCACCCGGCCCCGGATGGACCTACCCACAGATCGCCGAGGTGCTCGCCGACGCCGTGAGCACCACCTCGGCGAGCCGGGCGCTGGGCGTCTCGATGTCCGCCGGTGGGCTTCTCCACCTGCTGAGCATCGCTCATCCCGTGACCCGCGGCCTCGACAAGGTCGCCCTCGTCCTCCCCGCCTCCTTCACCGGATTCCCCGCCGAGGTGACCGCCGCCAACCGCTCCTACCTTGAGAGACTGCGCCGCCTCGTCGCCGAAGAGGACATCGACGGCATCGTCGAACTCATGCTCTCCCGTGAACCCGCCGAGGTGGCCCAGATGTTGCCCGCGCGAGCCTGGACGAAGGCGAAGGCCGAGAACCTCGTCCACACGGACATGTCCGACGGGCTCGGACTCGCCCTCGAAATCGCCGTCGCGGACACCGACGCAGCCGCCGAGAACCTGCGCTCCTTCGCAGGCGACGTTCTCGTGCTCACCCACGAAGATGACCCGGCACATCCGGTCACCATCGCCGAGGATATCCACCGTGCGATTCCGACCTCCCGCCTCGAGGTGCTTCCCGCCGGATCGATCCTGTGGCGTGGGCGTCACGACGTGCGGCGCATCCTCGGCGAGTTCTTCGGTTAGGCACTGGCGTCGGTGAGGCGCAGGCATTGATTTGGCACTGACTTCGACTCGTCGCCCGACCGAGGTTGTTGGCTAGACTGTCTCCGTGCGCATTACTGTCCTCTCCCTTCACACCTCGCCCGTCGCCCAACCCGGGCAGGGCGACGCCGGAGGGATGAACGTCTACGTCGACCAATCCGTGCGCGCACTCGCTGCAGCCGGACACCGCGTCGACGTGTTCACCGCCGATCCCGGCGGCCTCGACGGCATGGGCAGTAGCGCAGCCGACACGGGTGATGGCGCGAAGCTGGAGATCACCGACTCCATCACCCTCCATCATCTGCCGGTCGGCGCCACGACGAAGGACGAACTCGCCGACGCGCTCGATGAACTCGGCGAACTGCTTGCGGCCCACCCTGACTTCCGCGCCGCCGATTTCGTCTGGGCGCATTATTGGATATCCGCCGAGGCGGCCCTGCGTGCCCGTAGAATCGCCCTCGACACCGACATCGACACGAACACCGACATCGGAACTGACGAGAGATCCGCATCCGCGGTTGGGCAGGACCGACCGAGGCGAGCACCGATCGCGGTGAGCATGCATACCATCGGGGCCGTCAAGAACCGCGATTCCGAGACCAGCCACGAACGCCCTCAGCGGCTCGAAGCCGAAGAGCGCATTGCCGCTGGGGCCGACCTGCTGGTCGCAGCCACCCCCGCCGAACGCCGTGACCTAGTGACCGAACTCCACGCCGATCCCGACTCGGTCGTCGTCGCCCGACCGGGTGTCGACCATGGTCTCTACGCGCCAGACTCACAGTCGGAAGCACGCGAGCGTCTGGGGTTCGTCGTGAACGAGGCGATCGTCCTCTACGTCGGGCGCATGCAGTTCATCAAGGGCACGGACGTCGCCGTCGACGCCCTGGCTGAACTGCGAGAACGCAACCCGCACCTGGCCTCCCGGACCCGCGGAATCCTCCTCGGCGCCGCCTCGGGGGCAGGTGTCGAAACAGGCGGAGGAGCGGTCCGACCGTCGTCGACCTACCTGCAGGAGCTGACCGCGGCGATCGCGAACGAACCCAGCGTCGAGATCCGCCCACCCGTTCCCTCCCACGTCCTCGTCGACTATTACCGGGCCGCGGACGTACTCATCGTCCCCTCGCGGAGCGAATCCTTCGGACTCGTCGCCGCCGAAGCGGCCGCTTCAGGTCTGCCGGCCATCGCCTCGGCGGTGGGAGGACTCCCGGAAATCGTCGAACACGGACATTCGGGACTGCTCATCGCCGATCACAACCCGCACCACTGGGCGACGGCGATCGAAACCCTGCTCACCGACACGGACCTGCGAGCCGAACTCGCCGGCCACGCCGCCGACCGCGCCGAACGCTTCGATTGGGGCCGGACCGTCGCGGCCGTCCTCGACGCGCTGCCCGCGACCTCCGGCGCAGCATCGCGCCCCACGGAGCCGCTCGGAGCGTGCTGAACGACTAGAGTCGGCGGTGAGCACGAGAGCCGAGCGAAAGGCGTGAGAGCATGAGCACCGACACCGAGGCGATCCTGGCCGGAGTGCGCACCTGGGCCGAGAGCAACGACGTTCCCGTGGACTCGATCGAGGACACGGAGATCGTCGTCACCCTTCCGGGGGAGAAGAAGCTCAAGACGAACGTGGCGATCAGCGTCTTCGCTCGCACCGCGCATCTGCAGGCGTTCGTCATCCGCCATCCCGACGAGAACTCGGCCGAGTTCAATCGGTGGCTGCTCCAGAAGAATCTCAAACCGGGGCCGGTGTCGTTTGCGATCGACAGCCTCGGCGATGTGTATCTGCGGGCGAGCGTGCCCCGCGAACATCTGCTCGACGAACTCGACGGACTGCTCGGGGCGATGCTCGCCACGGCGGATTCCTCGTTCAACGAACTCCTCCTCATCGGATTCCGCACCGGGATGAAGAAGGAATGGGCGTGGAGGGTCGGCCGCGGCGAGTCGACGCGCAACCTTGCGGCCTTCGAGAAGGTGCTCAGCGGCGATGACAATGAATTCCTCGGCACCTTCGGCGCGGCCGATGCCGAACCTCCGGCGGTCACGGCCGATCGGGAGAGCGACGGGGATGGGGCGTCTAGCGAGATGGCTGGGTCGGTGGACGAGGCAGCGGGTCAGTCTAGCGACGCGGCTGGGCAGGGCGCTTCGGAAGACTCCGCCGACGATCAGAGCCGAGGCCCGCGTTCATGAGCGGCGAGACGTCCAAGCCCGCCAGCGTCGACGAGTACATCGCCTCGTTCGACGACGAACAGCACCGAGATTTCCTCACGAGGCTGCGTGAGCTCAGTCGTGTCGCCGCGCCGCAGGCCGAGGAGAGCCTCAGATGGGGCAGCCCCGCCTACGCCCTCGACTCGATCCTGTTCGTGTTCGCCGGCTATAAGAAGCACGCGAACGTCGTCTTCACACCCAGCACGAAGGAAGCCTTCGCCGATCGTCTGCAGGACTTCGACACCGGAAAGGGCTCGATCAAGCTGCCCTACGGCGACGAGATTCCGACCGAACTGCTGACCGAGATGATCGCCCACCGAATCCGCGAATTCGAGGTCGACGGAGTGAAGTGGATGTGAGGTGAGGGCGAGCTGGTCTCAGTCGAGCGGCAGCTTCATTCCCTCGTGGCTGGCGATATAGCCGAGCCGGTCATAGAAACGATGGGCATCTGTGCGCGACCGGTCCGTGGTGAGCTGAGCGAGACCGGCGCCGAAACGGCGTCCACAGTCGTGAGCCCATTCGAAGACCGCTGTGCCGAGCCCGATGCCCTGCGCCGAAGCGCCGATCCGCACCGCTTCGATCTGCAGGCGGAGAGTGCCGCGGCGGGACAGGCTGGGCAGCAGACTCAGCTGCAGGGTCCCGACGAGCGTTGATCCGTTGTGCGTCGGGCCGGCTGAAATAGCCTGATCGGCAGTCTCGACCTGGTCCGCAGGCTCAGTCTTGCCATCGACCTCAGCCTCGGGCCGGCCCGCGATTTCGGTGACGGCGACGAGGAGCTGATTCGGATCGGCGTCGATGAGTGCGAAGGCACGAGCATAGACGTCTGCATCCTCGGTGCCGGACTCGCGGGTTGCCCCGAGCACGTCATCACGCAGCATTGCGACGAGGTCCGGCACATCGGCTGCGGTGGCCCGGCGGATGCGGAACGTCCGGCCCGCCAGGTCGAGGGTCGCCGAGGAGAAGCCGTCGAAGCCTCGGCCCGAGTGCTCGTCGTGCGGAGCCGCCTCGGTGGTCATCGAGTCGTGGTTCCGGCGGACGTCGCACCGGCAGCCGCGGGTTCACGGCCGGACGCATCGACCGGCGACGTGCTGTAGGGACGGCGTGCAAAGAGGGAAGCGAGCACGGCGCCGGAGACGTTGTGCCACACACTGAAGACGGCTCCCGGCAACGCAGCCAGCGGCGAGAAGTACGTGGTGGCCAGGGTCGAAGCCAGACCGGAGTTCTGGAGTCCGACCTCGAAGGACAGCGCGCGACGCGTCGGGGTGTCGAGGCGGCAGGCCGCGGCCACACCGTAGCCGACGCCGAGCCCGAGCAGATTGTGCGTGACAACCGCCAACAGCACGAGCACACCGGCCGTTGCGATCGAACCCGCAGAGCCGGCCACGACGATCGAGACGATATAGGCGATGGCGATCGAGGCGAGCCACGGCAGCACCGGCGCGATCGCGTCGACGAACTTCGACGCGAACACGCGGACGATCACACCGACGAAGACGGGTACGAGCACGGTCTGGCAGATCGAGACGAACATCGACCAGAACGGCACGTCCATGTACGAGCCCGCCAACCACAGAGTCAGCAGCGGGGTGAGCACTGGAGCGCACAGCGTCGACAGCGTCGTGATCGACACCGACAGCGCAGTATCGCCCTTCGCCAGGTAGGTCACGACATTCGACGCGGTGCCGCCGGGAGCGCAGCCGACGAGGATGACTCCGACGGCTATCTCGGGCGGAAGCGAGTAGATGGTCACGACGAGGAGGCCGAGCAGCGGCATTGCCACGAACTGAGTGACGACACCGAGCACAGCAATCCACGGCCGCTTCGCGATGCGAGCGAAGTCCGGGAGCGTCAGGGTCAGCCCCATGAAGAACATGACCACGCCGAGCGCCCATGTGATCGACGGGGCCAGAGGGGTGAACGCATCGGGCAGAAGGAACCCGAGCACCCCCGCGATGACTACGAGGACCGGCAGAGCCGTGACGGCGATGATCGAACTGCGGTCGGCCGCGGGAGCAGCAGCGCCTCCGGAAGCCTGGTGTGCTGGCGTGTGTGACATGAGTACAGGCTACTCTGTGCGTTTTGTCATTCGAGACGCATGCCCAGAAATTGAGATCGCGCGGCTGAGGGGGAGGCGCCGGCGTCCGCCGGCGACCCTGCCAGGTGGAAGGGGCGGTGGCGCCGACGGTCACCGACGACCCCGCCGGAGAGGTCGTGTCAAAATGGAGCCATGACGTATAACCTCATCCTGCTTCGCCACGGCGAGAGCGAATGGAACCAGAAGAATCTGTTCACCGGATGGGTCGACGTGACCCTGACGGACAAAGGCCGTGCCGAAGGCAAGCGCGCCGGCGAGCTCCTGCGCGAGAAGACCCTCATCCCCGACGTCGTCTACACCTCGCGACTCAAGCGCGCGATCCTGACCGCGAACATCGCGCTCGAGGCCGCCGACCTGTCCTGGCTCGACGTCCACCGCAGCTGGCGCCTCAACGAACGCCACTACGGCGCGCTGCAGGGCAAGAACAAGAAGGAGATCCGCGACGAGTTCGGCGAAGAGCAGTTCATGACCTGGCGCCGCTCCTTCGACACCCCGCCGCCGGCCCTGGCCGACAGTTCGGAATTCTCGCAGGCCGGTGAGGCTCGCTATGCCAACCTCGGCGACGCGCTGCCCCGCACCGAGTGCCTCGCCGACGTCATCGATCGCCTCCTACCCTACTGGTACGACACCCTCGTGCCCGAACTCACCGTCGGCAAGACCGTGCTCGTGGCCGCCCACGGCAACTCGCTGCGCGCACTGGTCAAGCACCTCGACGGGATCTCCGATGCCGACATCACGGGACTGAACATCCCCACCGGCATTCCGCTGCACTACGAACTCACCGAGGAGTTCACCCCGGTCACCCCCGGCGGAACCTACCTCGACGCCGAGGCAGCCGCGGCGGCCATCGGCCAAGTCGCCAACCAGGGGCGCTGAGCCTCGTCCTGTCCTGTTCCCACCGGGGTCGGGGCGGGTTCGGTCCGGGCTCGGGTGCACGCCCTCGGCCCGGACTCATGCGCTGATCGTGTCGGCCTGCCCGGCGATCGCCTTCATCTCCTCGAGGAGCAGGGCGATCGCGGGGGAAGCCGACATCGATTTCCGCCACACCAATGAGATCGTGCGGGCGATGCTCGGATCATCGAGCGGCACCGCCACCACATCATCCGGCAGATGCGGCCTGCCCAACCGCGGCACCAGCGCCAACGCCCCGACGGCACGGACGAACTCGATCTGCGTGTCGTATTCGATGGCCCAATAGTCGATCCGCGGTTTGCTGCCCAGCTCTTCGAACAGCGCCGTCAGCCAGCGATGGCACACGGCATTGCGCGGAGCCGATACGAACATCTCACCGAGCAGATCACTGCGGGTCACCTCGGCGCAGGCGGCCAGACGATGATCGCGGTGCATGACGATATCGGCCCGATCCACGGTGATCCGCTCCGAGATCAGCGTCGCGGGCAGGTGCAGTGAGGACGAGTCCCAGCCGAAGACGAGCGAGGCATCGATCCTGCCCGCCGTGACCATTTCGATGAGCTCGTCCGGCTCCTCTTCGAAGTTCGACACCGTCAGCTCCGGCGCCGAGGCGGCCAACCGCGGCAATGCGGGCACGAGCAGTCCGCGGATCCCCGTCGAGAACCCGCCCACCGTGATCCGCCCCCGCGGCTCACCCGACTGTGCGCGGGCCGCGGTCTCCAGGCTCTCCAGCTCCTCCAGAAGTCCGGCCCCGCGGCGGCTGAGCTCCCGCCCCACCGGGGTCAGCGCAATGCCGCGGCCCGTCCGCTCGGTCACGGGTGCGCCGAGGGTGCGCGAGAGCTTCTGCAGCTGATGGCTCACAGCCGCCGGCGTGTACCCCAGGGATTCGGCCGTCGCCGTGACTGATCCGAGCGAATCGAGGGCGACGAGAGTGCGCAGCGCGACAGTATCGATCATCAAATTATCTTAAAGAAACAGTGGACGGACTTTCAATGGAAATTTGACGACATCACTGGAATGCTTGAGTCATGCGCTCGGTCCACTACATGCTCGCCCTCCTCGTCGTCGTGCTCTGGGGCGTCAACTTCATCTTCATCGATTTCGGCCTGCGCGACTGGCCCCCGCTGCTCCTCGTCGCCGCCCGGTTCACCTTCGTCGTGGTGCCGGCGATCTTCTTCGTCCGCTTTCCCCGCGGCTCCTTCGGCCGCATCCTCCTCATCGGCGCCTTCATGTCGGCCGGTCAGTTCGGTCTTCTCTACACCTCCATGGCGCTCGGCCTGCCCGCCGGGCTGACCTCGATCGTCATCCAGATCCAAGCCGCGTTCACCGTCATCGTCGCGGCGCTCGTGCTGCATGAGATTCCGACTCGGCGCCAGATCATCGGCATCCTCATCGGACTCGTCGGCCTGTCCGTCATCGGTCTGAGTCTGCAGGCCTCTGTGCCGATCGTCGCTTTCCTCGTCGCCGTCGGCGCCGCCCTGTCCTGGGCGACCGGCAACGTCATCGCCCGCGGCGTGAAACCCGGAACGAACGGAGTGCAGATGACCGTGTGGTCGGCTCTCGTCGTCCCGATCCCGATGGTGGCACTGTCGACGCTCATCGACGGACCCGCCGAGGTAGCTCATGCAATTACGCACCCGACCTGGGGTGTCGTCGCCTCGGTCGTCTACACCGCCGGTCTGGCATCGCTCGTCGGCTATGTCATCTGGAACTCGCTGCTCGCTCGCTTCCCGGCCTCCCAAGTCGCTCCGTTTTCGCTGCTCGTTCCTCCAGTCGGAGTGCTCTCCGCTTGGATCGTGCTCGGAGATCGTCCGAGCATCGCCGAACTCATCGGCGGAGTCCTCCTGCTCATCGGCGTCGCCGTGACGACGGGAGTGTTCAAGACCCTGGCGCGCGGCATCAGGAACGGGCCCAGACGGCGCCGAAAGGTCGTCGTGAGTCAGACGCTGGAAGAGGTGTCCGCCTCCAGCTGAGGGCTCGTCGGGTCCGGATATGCGAAGCGCCCCGGCAGTGCCGGGGCGCTTCGCTGATTTCGTGCTTCGTCGAGCGGGGTCTTACTTCTTCGACAGGTAGGGTTCCCAGTTGCCGGTGAGCAGGTACTCGACCTTCTGCGACACCGACACTGCATGGTCACCGAAGCGTTCGTAGTAGCGCGAGAGCAGGGTGACATCGGCGATATGCCGGGGAGCCAGCGAGCCTGCCGGAGCCTCGCCGAGCTTCCCGAACACGCTCAGGTGGAGCTCGTCGAGCTCCTCGTCGATGGAATTGATCGTGGGCACGGCTGACAGTCCGGGGTTCGAGAGCAGGCTCTGCGTCGCCTCGGCGATCTTCTCACCGGACTCGCCCATCCGCATGAACGTCTGTTCGAAGAGGTCGGGGATCGCGGACTCCGGATAGCGGATGCGCACCTGCTGGGCGATGTGGCGGGCGAGGTCGCCCATGCGCTCGAGCGATGCCGACATCCTCAGCGAACCGATGACGGCTCGCAGATCTGCGGCCACCGGAGCCTGCAGGGCGAGCATCTCGGCGGCCTGCTGATCGAGCGTGAACTGCATATTGTCGATGACGGAGTCGGCCTCGATGACCTGCTCGGCCAGCTCGAGATCATTCGAATGCAGCGACTGATTGGCCAGGCGGATGGCCTCGAGGACCTTGGTGGACATGCCGACCAGCTGGGTGGCCAGATCGTCCAGTTCGTTTCTGAAGACTTCGCGCATGAACTGCGGTTCCCTAACTCTTGATCGTGACAATCGGGGGTGATTGTCGGTGGTGCTTGGTGGTGTCTTGAGGAGTGCCGGCGCTTCCGGTCCGCACCCTCAGCGGGGGAAAGCGGAAGGCGGGAACGATGGGGAACGCAGGCACACAGACGTCAGCATCGCACGATCGGGTGAACTACTCCAGACGAGAAGGTGAATTCCTCGGCAAATACTGCCAGCAGAAGTGAATTCGGTGCGCCGGGACGATGGACAACGCCTAAGCTGGAGACTGTGGATCTCTTAGTAGTGGCGGTCCTGACCGGCGTCGTCGGCCTGGGCCTGGGTATAGCAGGAATTCTTGCGTTCCGATTCAGTGAACGCTCCCGCGATGCTGCCGATCTGCATTCCGAGGACGATCTGCCCGAGGGCATCGCCGAAGTTCTGGCCGTCCTGCCGTCGGCTGCGATCGTCATCGACGCCGGCGACGATGTCGTCAAAGCGTCCCCTGCCGCGTACACGTTCGGCCTGGTCAGAGGCCACTCGCTCGCGTCTCCCGAGATGCTTCGGGTCGTCGGCCGCGTCCGCGCCCGCGGTCTCATCGAAGAGATCGACCTCGAGCAGACACGGGAGAAGTCCGAATCCGTGCTCCGCTATCTCCATGCCCGCGTCGCCCCCTTGGGCACCTCCTTCGTCCTTGTCCTCTGCGACGATCAGACCGAATCCAAGCGCGTCGACGCCGTCCGCCGCGACTTCGTCGCCAACGTGTCCCACGAACTCAAGACGCCGATCGGTGCGATGGCACTGCTCGCTGAGGCTGTCACCGACTTCGCCGACGACCCGGCCGCCGTCGAACGCTTCGGTGGACGGATGCAGCGGGAGTCGAAGAGGCTGACCCAGCTGGTGCAGGAGATCATCGACCTCTCTCGCGTCCAGGACCACGCCGCTCCTGCCACGACCGAGAAGATCTCCGTCGCCGAGGTGGTCGACGATGCCGCTGACCGTGCCCGGACCGGGGCGGAGGGCAAGAACATCCATATCGAGGTCTCCCCGCCGAGCGACCTGCTCATCGAAGGCAATTACGAACTGCTCGTCAACGCAGTGCGCAACCTTATCGACAACGCGGTGAACTACTCACCGGAGGGCACCCGCGTCGGCGTCGGAGTCGACCTCGTCGACGAGCGCATCGAGATCGCCGTGACCGACCAGGGCATCGGCATGACCGCTCAGGACACCGAACGCGTCTTCGAACGCTTCTACCGAGTGGACCCGGCCCGGTCTCGGATCACCGGAGGCACCGGACTGGGACTGAGCATCGTCAAGCACATCGTCGCCACCCACGGAGGTGAGGTGCGGGTGTGGAGCCGGCTGAACAAGGGCTCGACGTTCACCATCGTGCTCCCTCTGGCCGGAACCGCAGCTGACGGCTCCGCCGCCGATTCGGCCCCAGCCGGGGTTCTCATCGAGCATTCCGCGGACTCGACTGGGACCGCCTCGGCGGAAGAGGACGGGCCCACGGGCGCCTCTTCGGCGGGCGACGAAGGACCCACTGGGACCGTCTCGGCGGACGACGACGGTCCGGTTGGGACCGCCTCGGCGACCGTTGGCGGACCGAACGGCGACAAGGAAGCCTCCGCTGGAGATGATGGAGACGGCGGGGCGACCGCCGACTCACCCAAGAATCTGACCGAAGAAAGCGAACAAAGGAAGCTCACAACGTGACTCGTATTCTGCTTGTCGAGGACGAAGATTCGTTCTCGGACCCGCTGTCGTACCTGCTCGGTAAGGAAGGGTACGAGGTGACGGTCGCCGATGACGGGCTCAAGGCTCTGGCGGAGTTCGACCGCACCGGTGCCGATCTGGTCCTGCTCGACCTCATGCTGCCCGGTGCTTCCGGCACCGAGGTGTGCCGCGAACTGCGGGCGAAATCCAATGTGCCGATCATCATGCTCACGGCCAAGGATTCGGAGATCGACAAGGTCGTGGGGCTTGAGCTCGGCGCCGATGACTACGTGACGAAGCCGTACTCCTCACGCGAGCTGCTGGCTCGCGTGCGAGCGGTGCTGCGCCGCAATGTCGAGACCGATGAATTCGAGGACGAGTCCGTGCTCGAGGCCGGGGGAGTGCGCATCGACGTCGAACGCCACGTCGTGTCCGTGCGCGGTGAAGAGCAGTCCATGCCGCTCAAGGAGTTCGAGTTGCTCGAGATCCTCGTGCGCAACTCCGGTCGCGTGATGACCCGCGGTCAGCTCATCGACCGGATTTGGGGTGAGGATTACGTGGGCGATACGAAGACGCTCGACGTCCACGTCAAACGCCTGCGTGCGAAGATCGAGGAGAATCCCTCGGACCCGCGTCTGCTCACCACGGTGCGCGGACTCGGGTACAAGTTCGAGGCCTGAGGGCGACTGCCGGCGCCGGTCGGAATCGCACGGTCGGTGAAGTCGGGACCGACGGGTCGGCGGTGAATGCGGAAGGAGCCGCTCACATGATGTGAGCGGCTCCTTCCGTGCTCTCGCGAGGGACTGGGTCCGGTGCGAGAGAAGGGCTGATCAGCCGTTGGCCGTCGCGGTTCCCTCTGCCGCACCGGCATCCTCGCTTGGCATGTCCGACGGGGACTCGGATGGCGACTCCGACGGAACGTACTCTTCGTAGTACGGCAGGGCGTCGGTGAGGAGCTGAGTCTCGATGACCTTCTCGTCGCTGCCGTTCTTGACGGTGACGTCGACGAGGTCGCCGGGCTCAGCCTTGAGGCTGTCGACGGTGACGACTTCCTTGGAGGAGGTCTCAGGGCTCTTCGGATCCTGGACGAAGGTGTCGCCTGCCTTGACCGACTCGCTCACCGTGGTGTCGCCGACCTCGATGGACACCTTGGCGGTGGAGTCGCCTTTGTTGATGAGGGTGAAGAACAGCTGAGCCGGGCCGGAGGCTTCCTGGTCCGTGATGAGCAGGAGCCCACGGACGTCGACCTCGCCGACGGACCCCGAAGCCCCATCGCCGCCGTTGTACTGATATTCGGCAGTCTGGTGGGGAGACAGCAGGCTTGCACATCCGCTGACGGGGATAACGAGAGCGAGTGCGGCAACGGCGAGAGCCGCGCGGTTGTGCCGTTTCATTATGCTCCTTGAAGTGGCAATACAAGATCAGTCTGTATACTACCCGGTTTTTGACCTGCTGTAGAACCGAGTGCTCGGAGTGGACGGAGTTCCGCGACCCCGGGCGCGTCGCGGCTGAAGTTTCGGTGAAGAAGGAGCGAAGTCCGGCTCACACCGCCGTCGGTCGAAGTTCTCTTCCGGCCTTCGCGGCAATGCGCCCTCTCGCCCATGTTCTCGCTGGCTGGGGCATCAGGAGTACTGAGATCGGGGCGGGGCAGGGGCGGAGCCTAGCATGAAGATTCGCTACCCTGAACGATTTCTGTGGCGAGCCTCATGGTAAACTGGTATTCCGCGAAAGGGGTTTGAAGAGAATATGAGTTTCCAGGTCGGCGACACTGTTGTCTATCCACATCACGGTGCAGCGACAATCCAAGAAATCAAGAAACGTGCCATCAAAGGTGAGGAGAAGCTGTATCTCAAGCTCCAGGTCGCCCATGGCGATCTCGTGATCGAGGTCCCGGCAGAGAACTGCGATCTGGTGGGTGTGCGAGACGTCGTCGGTGAAGAAGGCGTTGAGAAGGTCTTCAACGTCCTGCGTGCCGAATTCGTGGAAGAGCCCGCGAACTGGTCCCGTCGGTACAAGGCCAATGTCGAGAAGCTGCAGTCCGGTGACGTCATCAAGGTTGCTGAGGTCGTCCGTGATCTCTGGCGTCGCGAGCAGGACCGCGGCCTGTCGACCGGTGAGAAGCGCATGCTCTCGAAGGCTCGCCAGATCCTCGTCTCCGAACTCGCACTGGCCGAGAAGAAGGAAGAGTCCGAAGCAGAAGCTCTGCTGGACGAAGTGCTCGCATCCTGAGCACCTGTGTCATCGTCCCGGCCGCTGGGTCGGGATCCCGTCTGGGTTGCAGTGAGCCGAAGGCCTTCGTTCGTGTGAACGGACGGACGCTTCTGGCTCGCAGCCTCGAGGCGATCATCTCCTCGGGAGTCGCCACCACAATCGTGGTGGCCGCTCCCGAGGATTTTCTTTTGCGCGCACGCGAAGAAATCGCTGAAGTATCGGTTGGGCGGAAATGCGAAATTTCAATTACAGCCGTAGCAGGTGGTAATGATCGCATTTCCACAGTGCAAAGGGCCTTGAAACTTACCGGCGATGCCGAATATGTTCTCGTCCATGATGCCGCGAGGTGTCTGACCCCGCCCGATGTCTTCACCCGAGTGGTTGCCGGACTGCGCTCCGGCGCCCAGGCGGTGATTCCGGTGCTGCCGATGATCGACACCGTCAGGCGGGCCGTTTCCGAACCGGCCGTGCGTGCGGACACGAACACGGGTGCAGTCGCGGATCGCACATCCAACGGAATTGTTTGGTCGATCCACGGCGGTTCTGACGCGGATATCACCGCGGATCGACCAAACAATTCGGATCCGGCAAGGGCTGAGGGTGCTGGCCCGTGTGAAACGGTTCGGGGAGAACTCGACCGGTCCGAGCTGCGACGGGTCCAGACGCCTCAGGGGTTCCGCACCGAGGTGCTGCTGCGGGCCTATGAGCGGTTTGCCAACGATGGCGCTGAGGAAGCGGCCAGTGCTGCACCGACGGACGATGCAGGGCTGGTCGAACGACTGGGTGTTGACGTCCTCGCCGTCGAGGGTGACGAAGAGGCACTGAAGATCACGTACCCGCTCGACCTCACCCTCGCAGAACAGCTCGCCCGGATGCGTGACGGAGCTGTCGCACCTGGAACAGGTGAGCCGGATTCGGCGAAGGAGCCACGATGAATCAGATCAGTCCCCGTACTGGCATCGGTGTCGATGTCCATGCCTTCGCTGCCGATCCCGCGCGCGAACTGTGGGTCGCGGGACTGCTGTGGCCGGGCGAACCCGGACTGGACGGCATTCGGACTCCGACGTGGCCGCCCACGCCTGCTGCGACGCCTTGTTCTCCGCAGCTGGGCTCGGCGACCTCGGTGAGCATTTCGGCGTCGACCGCCCAGAGTTCGCCGGTGCTTCGGGTTCGATGCTGCTTGCCGAGGCGGCCCGAATCGTCCGCGCGGCAGGATTCGAGATCGGCAATATCTCAGTCCAGGTGATCGGCAATCGACCGAAGATCGGCACCCGCCGTACCGGGGCCCAGCAAGCACTGTCGGATGCAGTGGGAGCACCGGTATCGGTGTCGGGCACCACCGCTGACGGTCTCGGGCTGACCGGACGCGGTGAGGGAGTCGCCGCCATTGCCACCGCACTGATCTACCCGCACTGAGTGAGGAGAGCCAGCAGTGAGAGTCCTCTTCCAAGGAGCCGGTGCCATCGGCATCGCCGGGGCAGCGCTCTTGACCGATGCCCACGAAGTCGCCGTCGTCTCCCGCGTAGCTGGCCCCGATATGCAGGCAGCCTTTCCGCGGGGCGTGAGCGTTCTCGATCCGACCGATTCCGACCGCCCTGAGGCCCGACCCGGCAGGTGCGAGGGAGAGAATGGGCGAGCCATAGGCAGACACGCAGGTAATGGTGATGGCTGGTCGGTGACTCGCGTGGCGACGACTCGGCGCGTGACGATCACAAGCCGGGCCGAAGCCGCCGCTGCGGGACGCTGGGATCTCATCGTGCTCACGACCCGACCGGGTGATCTCGATCCGGAGGTAGCCTCGGCGATCCGGGACATCGCACCGACGTTCATCGCGACCACGAGCCAGGTCGAAGGGGACCTCGAGCGAACACGTGCCGAATTCCCCGACGCCGAGGTGGTCGTGTTCGCGCCCGCGTTCCTGTCCGAACGGCTGGAGGCGGGGCGAGAAGTGAGGTTCTGGGCACCGGCCGGTGCTCCGCGGTTCCTCGTCGCCGGCCCGCGGAACGCGGTGCGATCGCTCGCTCGCGGACTGGGTCGGCTCGCCTTGCCGGTGCCGATGGCGACCGTGGTGCTGCCTCCGACGGTGTTCATCCCCTTCGTCGCCGAACTCAGCGTCCACGACGGGAATTGGGCCGCATTGAAATTGCATCTCGGCCGACCCTCGAAGGCTGCGAGCGAAGCCGTGCGTGGTCGGCTCGGGGCGCCGATCTCGGTGTTCGGGTTCGCCGCCCGGTTCGTGCTCGAAGCACTGGAGCGCACCGTGCCGATCGACGTCACACAATATGCGGGCAGACATTTCGCCCGGCACAGAGGTCAGACCCGGGACATGCTCTCCGGGTGGGCCCTGTCCGCAGGCGGCGCCGACTCCGCGGTGGCACTGCGCGAGCTCATTGCTGCGCTTGACGAGAGCTTTGACTGAACTCAGGCCGCGGGGGACTGCACTCAGGCCGCGGGGGATATGACAGGGGCCACGGGAGACTGCCAGGGCCTCAGCTCGGAAGTCGACAGCCGCCTCGGTGGCGGTGATCCCCGGACTCAGACCTTCGCGTTGGGGTTGCGCTTCGTGACGACGAGACCGACAAGGTAGAGCGCGACGACGAAGATGAGCGTGCCGACGATCTGGAAGCGCACGGATTCGACGGTCAGGCCGAGCCCGATGATCACGGCGATTCCTGCCAAGGTGACATACGACAGCCAGGGGTAGCCCCACATGCGCAGCGGCAGGGACTGCCCGACCGCCTCGGCGCGACGACGCAGGACGATCTGCGAGACCAACGTCGCGACCCAGGTGACGATGAGCGTCGAGCCGACGATGTTGAGCAGGACGCCGAGGACCTCGGCGGCCCAGAAGTAGTTGAGCGCGACGGCGACGAAACCGAACGCCGAGGTGGCCAGCACCGCAGGTACGGGCACTCCGCGGCGGTTGGTGCGGCCGAGCCCGCGCGGAAGCATGGACCGCTGCGACATCGAGAACGACATCCGGGACGCTCCGTAGATGTTCGCGTTCATCGACGACAGCAGCGCGATGACGATGACCGCGGCGAGCAGCGAGGCGATGAACGGCAGTCCTGCGGTGTCGAGGACGGCCACGAACGGGGATTCGGCCAGCCTGTCGTCCGTCCACGGCAGGACGAGGACGATGATCGCCACGGACCCGATGTAGAGGAACAGGATGCGCCACACGATCGTCTTGATCGCCTGGGAGACGCTGCGCTGGGGGTTCGCGGTCTCGGCTGCGGCGACCGCGACGATCTCGATGCCGCCGAAGGCGAAGGCGACGACGAGCAGACCGGCGGCGATGCCGGAGATGCCGGTGGGCATGAACCCGTCGGAGAAGATCTGCGCGGGTGGTTCGGCCGGCGTCCACCCGAAGAGGTACGCGGCACCGAGGGCGACGAAGAGGACGACGAAGGCGACCTTGATGAGTGAGAACCAGAACTCGAACTCACCGAAGCTGCCCGAGGTGGTGAGGTTGATGGCCGTGAAGATGAGCATGATCGCCAAGGCGATGACCCATTGGGGGACGGCCGGAATATAGGAGGCCGCGATCTGCGCGGCGGCCGTGGCCTCGGCGGCGACGACGAGGCACAGCTGGACCCACCACAGGGCACCGACGGCGAAGGCCGCGGCCGGGCCCATGGCCTTGCCCGCATAGTGCGAGAATGCTCCCGGATTCGGATCGGCGGCGACGAGCTCGCCGAGGGCCCGCATGACGAAGATGACGATGAGGCCCGCGACGACGTAGGAGATGAGCACGGCGGGTCCGGCCGCCTGCACTCCGGCACCGGAGCCGACGAAGAGACCGGCGCCTATCGCCGAGCCGAGGCTCATCATCACCAGATGGCGGGGCTTCATCCCCACCTTGAGGCCGTTGGACGTCGTGGCGGAAGCGCCGGTGGCCGAGGCAGACGCTGACTCGGCGGGCCGGGAAGACTGTGATTCAGGCACCCGACGAGTCTATCCGTCGGTGCTGGAAAGCCAAGACGCGGGTCGCGAACCCGTGTGGGTCGCGACCCGCGTGTGCGAGTTGCACTGCGTGATCCGGCCCCGCTCAGCGGCCTGCCGGTGACGCGATCTGCATCAGGACCGGCCAGCCGTCAGCGGGCGGCCAGCCGTCAGCGGACGGCCAGCTGCGGATCAGTGTCCGCGCTTGATCCAGTCCTCGAGGGCCGGGCTCTCGGCGCCGATCGAAGTCGAACCGCCGTGTCCGGTGAGCACGACGGTCGCCTCAGGCAACGGTAAGAGCACGTCGCGGATCGATTCGATGATCGTCTCGAAGCTCGAATGCGAACGTCCCGTGGCTCCGGGACCGCCGTTGAACAGAGTGTCCCCGGAGAACAGCACCGGACCGACGGCCCGACCGGCACCAGCCGAGGCCGGAGCCGGCAGACCGGTCTCGACGAAGAAGCACGTCGAACCGGGGGAATGTCCGGGAGTGTGCAGGGCCTTGAGCTTGATTCCGCCGACGGTCCAGGTGTCGCCGTGGGCGATCTGTCCCTCGGGACGGTAGTTCTCATAGGTCATATCCCACAGCACATAGTCATCGGGATTGAGGTACACAGTGGGGTTGCCCACCCGCTGTGCGAAGTCGCGGACGACTCCCACATGGTCGTCGTGACCATGCGTGAGCAGAACGGCCCTGACGTCTCTGGATCCGACCGCCTCGGCGATCGCATTGACGTCGTGGGCGGGGTCGATGACGATGACCTCGGAATCATCGCCGATGATCCACACGTTGTTGTCGACGTTGTGCGTCTCCCCGTCCAGGGAGAATGTGCCCGCCGTGACGAGATGCTCAATAGCTGTCATTACAGTTCCACCACCGATCGTAGGACTTGGCCCTTGGCCATCTTCTCAAAAGCGGATTCGACGTCGCCGAGGCCGATGCGTTCGGACACGAACTTCTCCAGCGGGAAGCGTCCCTGCTGGTAGAGGTCGACGAGCATCGGGAAGTCGCGGTCGGGCAGGCAGTCGCCGTACCATGAGGACTTGAGCTTGCCGCCGCGGCCGAACACGTCGAGCAGCGGAACGGTGAGCTCCATCTCCGGAGTCGGCACGCCGACGAGGACGACGGTGCCTGCGAGGTCACGGCCGTAGAAGGCCTGCCGCCACGTGGCAGGGAGTCCGACGGCGTCGATGACGACATCGGCGCCGAAGCCTCCAGTGCGCTCCTGGATCGCGGCGACGACCTCGTCCTCGCTCATGCCCTTCGTCGACACGGTGTGCGTGGCACCGAAGTCGCTGGCCCAGGACAGCTTCTTCTCATCGATGTCGAGGGCGATGATCGTGTTCGCTCCGGCCAGAGCCGAACCGGCGATCGCCGCGCAGCCGACACCGCCGGCACCGATCACGGCCACAGACTTGCCGCGGGTGACCTCACCGGTGTTGATGGCGGCACCGATCCCGGCCATCATTCCGCAGCCGAGCAGACCCACGACTGCCGGGTCGGCTTCGGGAACCTTCGTGCACTGGCCCGCGGCGACGAGCGTCTTCTCGGCGAACGAGCCGATGCCCAGAGCGGCTTCGAGCTCGGTGCCGTCGGGCAGGGTCATCTTCTGCGAAGCATTGTGGGTGTCGAAGCAGTACCAGGGCTCACCACGCTTGCAGGCACGGCAGTCTCCGCAGATGGCGCGCCAGTTGAGGATGACGAAATCGCCGACCTCGACCTCGGTGACCCCGTCGCCGACTTCGGAGACGACCCCGGCGGACTCGTGGCCGAGCAGGAACGGGTAGTCGTCGCTGATTCCGCCTTCGCGGTAGTGGAAGTCCGTGTGGCAGACGCCGCACGACTTCACATCGACGACGACCTCGCCCGGACCCGGATCCGGGATGACGATGTCGGTGAGTTCGACTGGGGCTCCCTTGCTGCGGGAGATGACGCCCTTGACTGTCTGTGGCATTGCGTCTCCTAAATGTCTTCGGTGACGGGGTCCGACTGGTGGGAACACCCGACGTGGACTGAGCGCACCCCCGGTCGGGGTGCTCACAATCCCCACCCTAACCAAGCGCGCTGGGCTCGACCAGTGGCGGATGCGGTGGTGAGACGATGCGCTGGAAACCGGCGGGGCAGGTCCGGTGGTGGACTCCCCAAGGACGGGTGAAGGTGGAACGACGAAGGCGGCCCGATGCGGGGGATGCATCGGGCCGCCTCGGCGGGGGTGAGCCGATCCACGTCGCCGAGGCGGCGCTGCGGATCCGACTCAGCCGGTCGTGAACGGGGTGGGGTTCACCCGGACCGTCAGTCGGCGACGTCCTCGTCGGGATGCTTGCGCAGGTGCAGCATTGCGGCTCCCAGGCCGCCCCAGACGGTGACCATGGCGATGACCATCATGACGATTGCTGAAGTGCCCATGTCAGACTCCCTTGGTCTCGTTGCGGAGGTTCTCTTCGGCTACGGAGTCGGCGATCGCCTCGTTCATGTCGTCGATCGTCTTCTTCGGCCATCTGACCAGTGTGAGGACGATGGAGGCGACGACGAGCAGAGCGATCATGCCCCAGCCGTAGGTGCCGATGATGACGGCCGGGTAGTCCTCGTAGCCGTCGGTGGCGTAGGTGATGATCTGTGTGACGAGCATGTAGGCGAGCACCACACCGGTGATCGAGATGAGGATCATCCAGGTCCACCCGAGCTTGAAGCTCGAGACTGCGTTGAGGTGACGCTTGAACACCGGCAGCTTGCCCAGCAGCCATGCGACGACGACGATCGCGAGGACGGCCGAGCCGACGATGCCGATGTTGTTCGCCCAGGCATCCATGGTGTCGAGCGCGTAGAGTCCGGTCACCGTGGGCATGAGCACCAGCGAGACGATCGCCATCGCTCCGCCGACGGTCGCCGTCGAGGTCTTGTTGCTGAGACGGAACTTGTCCCGCAGAGCCTGGATCGGCACCTGCACGATCGAGATCAGAGAGGTCAGACCGGCGAAGACGAGGCAGGCGAAGAAGACGAATCCGAAGATCGCCCCACCGGGCATCTGGGAGATCAGCGTCGGGAAGCCGACGAAGGCCAGGCCGATGCCCGACGACGCCACCTCGGAGACCTCGACGCCCTGCGCAGAGGCCATGAACCCGAGGGCCGCGAAGATTCCGATGCCGGCGAGGATCTCGAACGCCGAGTTCGAGAAGCCGACGACGAGACCGGAGCCGGTGAGGTTCGTCTTCTTCTTCAGGTAGGAGGCATAGGTGATCATGATGCCGAAGGCGATGGACAGAGAGAAGAAGATCTGACCGTACGCCGCGATCCACACCTTGTGATCTGTCAGTGCCGAGAAGTCGGGAGTGAACAGTGCATTCAGTCCCTCCGCCGCGCCGGGAAGGAACAGCGACCGGACGACGAGGGCGAGGAAGAGGACGATGAGCAGCGGGATGAAGATCTTCGAGAACCGTGCGATGCCGTTCTGCACACCGAGCAGGAGGATGCCGAGGACGATGGCCCACACGATGATGAGCGGGATGAGCACGCCGGGAACGAATTCGAAGGAGATGCCGGGGTCTGCGAGCTTGAGGTACTCGCCGAAGAGGAAGCCCTCCGCGTCATCGCCCCAGGCCTCACTCAGCGAGAAGAACATATAGGAGCCGGCCCAGCCGATGATGGCGGCGTAGTAGATGCCGATGATGATCGCGATTCCGGTGGCGAACCAACCGATGGGCTCGGCGGCACGGTGAGTCATCCGGTAGGCCAGCGGAGCCGATCCGCGAGACCGGTGGCCCATCGCGTAGTAGAAGAACAGCAGCGGAATGCCTGCCGTCAGCAGAGCGACGAGGTAGGGGATGAGGAAGGCGCCGCCGCCGTTCTCGTAGGTGACATACGGGAAGCGCCAGATGTTGCCGAGGCCGACCGCCGAACCGATGGCCGCGAAGATGAACGCGCCGCGGGAGACGAAGACCTCCCTCCGGGGTGATGACGTGGGTGACATGATGTCCTTTCTTGTCCGGTCGCGGATCATCGCGACCGAGTGGGGCCACCGAAGTTTCGTCTGTGAGATCGGTGGTCCGATGTGAAGTCCGTGATGTGAGAACTGATCTCTGCTGCGGCTTCATTGCATGGCTCCAGTTTACTGTGAAAACGCTGGGCAATGTGCCCGCCGTCACGTGATGCGCATAACAGTCGTGTATCGAATAATGGGAAACCGGGAAATCTTCCACGCCCGGTAGACTTGGGGGCGTGACTATCTCGCTCTACAACACCGCCAGCCGCACGACCGAAGAACTGCGCCCCGTCAACGACGGTCAGGTCGGTATCTACGTCTGTGGCGCCACGGTGCAGGGCGAGCCGCATATCGGCCACCTGCGCTCGGCGTCGGTGTTCGACACTCTGCGCCGCTGGCTGCTCTACAGCGGCTACCGGGTGACCATGATCCGCAACGTCACCGACATCGACGACAAGATCCTGTCGAAGTCCGTCGAAGCGGGGCGGGAGTGGTTCGCTCACGCGTACAAGTACGAACGCGCCTTCACCGCCGCCTACGAGGCTCTCGACGTGCTGCCGCCGAGCAGCGAGCCGCGCGCGACCGGACACATCACCGAGATGATCGAACTCATCACCCGCCTCATCGAGGCAGGTCATGCCTACCCCGCGCTCGACGGCAGCGCCGATGTCTACTTCGACGCCGCCTCGTGGAGCGAGTACGGGGCACTGACGAACCAGAAGCTCGAGGACATGGAGCTGTCCGAGGGCGCCGAGCTGCGCGGGAAGAGGGACGCCCGGGACTTCGCGCTGTGGAAGGCGCACAAGGACACCGAGCCGATCACCGCCTCATGGCCCTCGCCGTGGGGACGGGGCCGACCGGGCTGGCACATCGAGTGCTCGGCCATGTCGACGAAGTACCTCGGGTCGAACTTCGACATCCACGGCGGCGGACTCGATCTGCGCTTCCCCCACCATGAGAACGAGCTGGCGCAGTCCCGTGCTGCGGGCGACCAGTTCGCGAACATCTGGATGCATTCCGGCCTGCTCAACGTGGGCGGGGACAAGATGTCGAAGTCGCTGGGCAATTCGGTCTTCGCCTCCGACCTGTTCGACACGTTCAGCCCGTTGGCCGTTCGCTACTTCCTCACCGGTGCCAGCTACCGGTCGATCCTCGACTTCTCGAACGAGGCGATGGAACGCTCCGCGGCCTCACTCGAACGCCTCCGGAACTTCCTCCAGCGCGCTCGCCAGGCACTCGGAACCGACGCTCCGGCACTGCCGGACGTCAGTGACGCCTACGCCGGACGCAGCGTCGATGTTCCCGCCGAATTCGCCGCCGCCCTCGACGACGACCTCGGTGTGCCGCGCGCACTGTCTGTGGTCTTCGCCTCCGTGAGCGACGGTGCGAAGCTCCTCGACTCCGGAAGCGACCGGGCGGGGTTGGCGCGGATCGTCGCCGAGGTGGAGCTCATGCTCGACATCCTCGGGGTCAATCCCAGCGCAGCGGTCTGGGCCGGATCGGCGGCCGATGCCAAGGCGGAGTCCGCGCTCGATTCCCTTGTGGCCACCATGGCCAAGCGGCGGGCCGAGGCGAAGGCGGAGAAGGACTTCGCCACCGCGGATGCCCTGCGTGACGAACTGGCCGCGGCCGGCGTCATCATCGAGGACACGGCCGACGGGTACCGCTACCACCTCGGCGAGGGCTGAGGACGACGATCTTCGGTCACGGGTATGAGCTCGCGACCCCAACGAATTCGAAGGATTCACATGGCTTCCAATCCCCGCTCCGGCGGTTCGAAGAAAGGCCCGACCAAGGGGTCGGGCGGCAAGAACAAGCGCGGCCTGCGCGGCAAGGGTCCGACGCCCAAGGCCGAGGACCGCGTCTATCACAAGGCGCACAAGGCCGCGCAGCAGCGCAAGAGCTCGAACGCCTCGGCGCAGGCGAAGCGGAAGAAGAAGGAGCTCGGACCGAATATGGTCGCCGGGCGCAATTCGGTCCTCGAGGCTCTGCGCGAGGGCGTTCCGGCTACCGCGATGTACGTGTCCGGGCGCATCGACTCCGATGATCGCGTGCGCGAATCCATCACTCTGGCGACTCAGCGCGGCATCTCGATGCTCGAGGCGAGCAAGCCCGACCTCGACCGCCTCACCGATGACGCGATCCACCAGGGCATCGCCCTGCAGGTCCCGCCGTACGACTACGCCGACCCGGCCGACCTGCTCGAGTACGCGGCGGACCGCGCCGAGACTCCGCTGCTCGTGGCCCTCGACGGGATCACGGATCCGCGCAACCTCGGTGCCATCGTCCGGTCGACGGCGGCCTTCGGCGGCCACGGTGTGATCATTCCCGAACGTCGCGCCGCCTCGATGACGGCCGCGGCGTGGAAGACCTCTGCCGGTGCCGCTTCGCGCATCCGCGTGGCGCAGGTGGTCAACCTGGCGCGGGCGATCGACGAGCTGAAGAAGCAGAACGTCTTCGTCGTCGGTCTCGACATGGACGGCGACGTCGACCTGCCCGAACTGACCTTCACCCGCGACCCGCTGTGCATCGTCGTCGGCTCCGAAGGCAAGGGCTTGTCACGGCTCATCTCGGAGAAGTGCGACCAGATCGTGTCGATCCCGATCGCCGCGACCACGGAGTCACTCAATGCAGGCATCGCCGCGGCCGTCTCCCTCTACGAGGTGGCCAGAGCCCGCCGCCCCTGACCCTCCTTACTACCTGACGGCGGCCCAGCAACCTCGCGCGAGGTTGCTGGG